>DCIQ01000100.1 GCA_002317435.1 Bacteroidales bacterium UBA1722
GTCCATAATATCAGCGAAAACGTGGACGGCTGATACCCCTATCTCTTCTGCGTAATCTCTATCACGACGGCATCCAGACCTGCGATGTCAGTATCGATATCGAGGATTCCTTTTCGGGACTCTCCGATTACTGAACGTCCCTGACTATTGATAAGGAACACATCATATCGCCCGGAGATGCCATAGTCAGCCGGATCGACGGAAAATTTCAGTGGCTGTGAGGAGTCGGAGATATTCGTGACGGCGACGGCGTATCCTCCCGAGGCGGACTTCCATCCCTCACTGAACAGGACAGGTGAAGTTATCTCCCCTCTGGTGACGGCGCTGCCGTAACGTCCTGCATATATGTTTATGCGCGAGACCGGGATGACCGCTTCTTCTGACGGAACAGGAGGACTCCCTGCGCAGATGCCTTCTCCCAGATAGGCGAAAGCGTTCATTCTGGTGAGAACTATCCGTTTCAGGTACTCGAGTTCCCGGGGACGGGTCTCTCTGAGGAACGAATGATAATTCGCTATCATCGGCTGCGTGCCCCAGACGAAACTCCGTGCCTGCTCCATCCTGAACTGGCTGTTGAACTCTTCGGGCAGTTCGGTCTCCCTGTTCGCCGGGCGGAACTCGTCCGGCCATTTGTCGTCATAAGGAGGATAGACCAGAGAAGCATAACTTCCGAAACATATCGCTCTGTCGTGATACACGGCCTGAAACAGGGGTATGGTCTTGATGCTCTGTATCCCGGCATACCTCTCCCTGCTGGCTTCCAGAGTCAGGAACAGGTCCAGATAAGGCATCCAGGTCTCGCCGGAACCTTCCCCGGCCAGCACTGCGTCCGGATGAATGTCCCGTATCATTCCGGTCAACCGGCCGAAATGAGTGACCCAGTAGTTCCCGCCGCCCAGCGGATGTCCGTGGGACGGATCATAACAGTCGAAAGAGAGACAGGCCTGATCCATATAGACTCCCCCGGCCCCGTAACAGTTCAGAACAGTGTCACATAGCGAAGAATATTTGTTCTTCCAGAAATCCGTGGCCATACACATAGGCGTAAGGGAGTTTCCGGAGAAGATATTGAAAACGTGAGTCCAGTCACTTCCATCCCGCTTGCGTACCCTGTAAGGGGCTGCACCTTCATCCTCCCAGCTCTTGGTGGTATTTCCCCACTGGATGGAATTCATATAGACCAATGCATTGATACCTCGCTTCCCGGCTGCTGATAAAGCCTCGGTAAACCGTTCCGCCCCGTCTCTGGGAGGTATATATTCCGGGAACCCTTCATCATAAGAGCATCCGTGCCACCAGTGCCACAGAACACTGACCGGAATCCCCCCGAGGAAGTCCTGCAGGTCCGCCGCCTCGTCCAGCACGTTCGATGCATACTGTCTGTTCCAGATCCAGAGAGGAGTATTCCGCGCCCACTCTGCAGTTTTCCCGGCTCCGGCCCTGCTCTCCCTGAACCAAGGCATCTTCTCGGCGCTCTTCCTATAAATGAGGGCCGCCTGATGCCAGTCCCCCTCGAACAGTCCCAAGACCACTTCATAAGATGAGTGATAGCTGTCTCTGGAGGCATCTTCGCTGAGAAGTTCATCGATATGGAACGAAGTATGCCGCCTGCCCAGGTCCAGCGCGTAAGTCTTCGAGAGAGAAAGCGTATCATCCGACGAAAAATAGAATCCCGGAGCCCCGTCGCCATAAAGAGCCACCAGCTGCATATTCAAGTCCCCAGGACACTGCCAGGTAAGATGCTTCACGTCATCTTCATCCAGCCCTTCCCGAAGATTCTCATACAGAGTGCCCTGCCAGTTGGAAACCGCCAGCTTCTCGCCTGAGACCGCCCTAAGCCCGTTGATGATGGGGAACTCCACACTGGTAAATCCCCGATCCCCGCTTCCGGATACATCAAGTGACCAGTAAGTCATCGCCTCATGCGGATCCAGCCGCAGAGACAGTTCCACCACCCCGGAATCCGCCATCTCCCACCTGAGCACCGCCTCAGATGCTGACACCCTCCGTATCCCGAAAGAAGCCCCTTCGAGATTCTCCATAACCTCCCCGTCGCTGGAGAACAGATGCCACAGAGCCCCGCCGGAGGCAGCACTATCCACCATCTCCACCCCGCTGCGCCGGTCCATAATTGATATTACATGTCCGTCCCGTGAATCCAGAACCACCCGGACGGCATCGTTTGAAAGCCGGTATTGCCCGGAGGGCGAACATGATATTATTATGATCAGGGAGGTCTGCAGCTTTAGGAGAATATGGAGCGTTTTTTTCATGAAGTCAGTTTATGCAGGCGAAGTTAATGATTATTGATGTGAGATTGAGCATCGGTACAGATACCCCCCGGGTGACTAGCCGCCCTCGGCTCTAGAGGGGGGACCACCGCGAAGCGGTGGTGGGCCTGGTCACCCGGGGGGTATCTGTACCGATGCATGATAGCTCAGAAAGATTATCTGACTATGGTGACTCCGTCAGGTGCCTCGACGGTGGATTTGACGCTGCCGTCGGGGAGCCGTTCGTGG
Source organism: Bacteroidales bacterium UBA1722 (assembly GCA_002317435.1). Classification (GTDB taxonomy): domain Bacteria; phylum Bacteroidota; class Bacteroidia; order Bacteroidales; family UBA932; genus Minthomonas. The sequence continues at coordinate 2,520 of DCIQ01000100.1, forward strand.
CGGATTCTGATGTTTCCGTGCGGTGTGGGGTAGGTCCCTTCCGCCCAGTCCAAGTCGCCAAGGTGGGGGTCGATGCGGACCCGGGTGCAGCCGGGAGAGAGTATTTCCACTCCGAGGATATGCCGGGACATCCACGGGGTGGGGCCGGAAGCCCATCCGTGACAGAGACTGTGGCGGTACGACTTGTAGCAGTATTCCCCGAAATCGCGGTGGATATCCTGTTTCCCGGCGGGGGTGAACTCATCTATCCGCCCTGCATTCTTCGCCCAGTCGAGATTGAAATCCTCCCAGAAGGAAGTGGCCCCGAGGTCGAGCATCCCTCCCCAGAATGTGCGGATGATGTCCATGGCGGTCCGGTATTCTCCTGCGAGGGCAAGCGCTTCGAGCATATAGTATCCGTAGAAGGTGGAGAATCTTTCCGCTCCGCCTGCGGCAATAACCTCTTCCGCCGCCTTTCCGGCATCCGTCAGTCCTGCGAGGGCCATCAGCGATGCCGCCTGCTTGAGGTCGGCGTGCGGCTTTACCAGGCGTTCCAGACGGGTGCGGACCTCCCGGCACTTGCGGGCGTGTTTCCCGTCCCCGAGGGTATCGCAGAGCACGGCGGCATCATCCATCGCGATACACAGCAGCGCACGGTATCCGGCTTCCACCCCTTCCTGATTAGGAGAAGATGGCCAGTCGAGGAAACGGCTTTCGGCCAGATGTTCTGACCCGTCGGCATCCACCAGGCTGTCTATCCGGTCGATGAGCCCCGTGATATAGTCGCGGTGCTTTTCCAGAAACTCCTTGTGGCCGTTATGCATATACCAGTCGTGGTGGATGATGAGATACCACATCGAGTAGGCGCTCATGCCGTTCATCCAGCCGGGAAGGGGGAACTGTTCGCAGGCCAGGTCCACGCTGCGGTCGATTACGTCGTTGTAGCCGAAGACGGCCATCACCGTGGAGACTTCCGGATGCATGTCCCCGAGCCATACCAGACGGTCGCGCTTGATGCCGTCCCAGATATATTCCTGCATGTTCAGGTGGACCGTCCACGCGCCGGTCTCCCATATCCGGTTCAGCCGCTCGTCGCTGCAGCGGAAGGAACCCTCGTAAGGGATGTCCCGCCAGCGGAGTATGGCGCTGGCTTCGCGGATGTTCAGGTCCACATTTCTCTCCAGAAGGTCTATCCGGACGAATCTGAAGCCGGTGCAGCCCACTTCGATGGTCCCGTCCCGGGGGATGGTCATCGTGATGTCCCTCATCGCGTGGTCATTCGTGGAGTATCCCATCTTCCATTCTTCATCGCATGACTCGCTGCAGGCCTCACCTACAGATTCTCCGAAACGGATGCGGACCAGTCTGGGACGGCCTCCGCCCATCGAAAGTTTCAGCCCTCCGTGAAGTTCCCGTCCGTAGTCGAGTATTATGGAAGCGGTATCGGTGTCTCCGTTGGTCATTGTGCACATGGGATGACCGGCCACGTCGCTCTGGCCGTTGTCCTCCATCAGCAGAACATCGGTGCCGGTCACCTGTCCCGATGTCCACAGTATCCGGGCAGGGAAGATGAAGGTCCGGTCCATAATGTCCTTGCGGATACCGCCGGCACTGCAGACTATGGCTGCAAGTGCCAGCGGTATGACGAACAGTAAAATACGTCTCATGGGAATGCTATTTCCAGTCGCTGAGGTCCTGAGGGTCCGCTATTGCCGAAGGTATCTTGGCGAAGATGGAGCGGAGCCGTTCCGTGTCGAATTTCGGGGTGCGGTCATATTCGTAGATGCCGTTCTTCTCCTGTTCCACGTCGGTAATCTGGGTGTAGCAGTAACCGGTGATGTGCTTGCAGGCCATGATGGCATCCACTTGGTCCTCAAGGATACGATAGAACTCTTCGATGGAATCGATATTGCTTCCGTAGCCCCAGGAAGAGCTTCGGTCGGATTCCTTTATCCAGGGAAGTCCGCCGAACTCATCGAGCATATACGGCTGACCGTTGTAGGTGTCCAGGAATTTCTTCTTCGCCTGATTCCTGAAGGGCTCCACGCCGGCTGTGAAGGTGTGATTCTTTATCAGGACGTCTTTCTCGCGTGAATAGTCGTGTACTGACCAGATGTCGGTCAATATATGACCGTCGCCGCTGGCGTCGTTGATGGGACGGGTGGGGTCGATGGCCTTGGTCAGGAAATATACGTCCCTCATCATACGTGCATAGACTCCGGTGCCGCTGCAGCCCCAGGTCTCGTTGAACGGGGTCCAGGTCACCAGAGCGGGATGATTGCGGTCACGCATTACGATCTCGGCCCATTCTGAGATGAAGTTGCGGGCAGCTTCCTCGTTGTTCACGTCCATACCCCAGTTTCCCTGTTCTCCCCAGGTGATATAGCCGAGGCGGTCGGCCCAGTAGTAGTAGCGTTCTTCGAAAACTTTCTGGTGGAGGCGGGCGCCGTTGAATCCTACGGCCTTGCTCATCTCTATATCGTGTTTGAGGGCTTCGTCGGAGGGAGCGGTCCAGATGCCTTCGGGATAGAATCCCTGGTCGAGGACCAGACGCTGGAAGTAGGGCCGGTTGTTCAGGTAGAAGTACCCGTCAGCCACGTGTACCTTGCGCATCCCGGTGTACGAACTGATCCGGTCGATAACATGACCGTCGGCATCCTTTACGGTGTAGGTCAGGTCGTACAGGAAAGGTGATTCGGGAGACCAGAGTTTCGGGTTCTTCACGGGGAGGACGACGGTGGAGTGGTTACCGCATTTCACGGTCTTCGAAGCCACGGCCTTTTTCCCGTCGAACATCTCCACGGTGAGGGTGTTGGAAGGATTCTCATGGTAGAATTCGGGAGTGATTACAAGCTGCTGCTGGTCGATGTCGGGCACGGCTGAGACCTGTTTCAGGCCATTGACGGCGACTGGTTCCATCCATACTGTCTGCCAGATGCCGGTCACGCGGGTGTAGCAGCATCCGCTGGAATAGAACTCCTGGCTCTGTTTGCCGACAGGCTGTCTGTCACTTCTGATATTGTCATCCACGCAGAGGACCAGATTCGCCTCTGTCCCCGGAGTCACATAGCGGGTGATGTCCACCGCGAAGGAAGAACCGGAGCCGTAATGGGTGGTCACTTCCTTTCCGTCGATGTAGATGGTGGCGGCATAGTCCACGGCACCGAAGTGGAGGATTATCAGACGGTCCTTCCAGTCCCCGGGAATTGATAATGTGCGCTGGTACCAGATAGTGTTTATGAAGTCGGTGTGCGCCACGCCGGAGAGACGGCTTTCGGGGCAGAAGGGAACCGTAATTTCTCCACCGAGATTCGTGGACTCCTGAAGCGAGCGGTCCGTACCGGAGCGGCCGAAGTCGAAAGTATATGACCATGTGCCGTTCAGATTCACCCATTCCGAACGTTCGAACTGCGGACGGGGATATTCGGGGCGGGGCGTGTTCTGTGCCTGAACAGGCATCTGGAAAGCGAATGCGGCTGCGAGAGCCGTCAGAATAATGTGTTTCAATTTCATATGTAATAAGATGTTGATTTCAGAATGGTCCGTGGAATTATGAATCAGTCGTAAAGATAGTAATTCGCGGCCAAATGGCGGAACACTTCGCACCGTGAGAGCCATAAGTCCGCTATGTCGTCGAAACTGTACCGGCGGACGAAACCGGTGCGTATCCGCGAATCTCCGGTCACCTTGTCGAACATGTTCAGGGATTTCTCCGCCACGGCTTCGAGCATCGGCATCGACGGATATAATTTGTGGAAGGCCTCCATCACCCGGAACTGGATTTCCGTCAGTCTGGCGGCCCGGAAATCAGTGATATATATCTGGACTCCTCCGATGGTGACGTCCTTCAGGCTTCCCGCGGTGGGTTTGGCGTATATGGGACGGAATGTGATGCCGGGAAGATGTTTCGCATTGAGATATTCCGCGAGTTTGACGGCATCCACATCCCTGGCGGCCATCATCTGGAAGGGAAGGGTGTAGCCGATGCCTATGCTGCATATGCCCAACTCTCCGGTGATGCCGGTCGCAGGATACAGATAGGCGGCTTCGACGGATGGGATGTTGGGAGACGTGGGGACCCAGGGGAGTCCTGTCCGGTGGAAATTCATCGAGCGGTGCCATCCCTGCATGGGGACTACGGTAAGGCGGCATTTGATTTTGTGGCCGTCCGCCGAGGTGCCCAGCATCCCTTCTCCGTTCAGCAGACGGGCCAGCTCTCCGCAAGTCAGGCCATAGATGTAGGGTATGTCGAACTGGCCGACGAATGATTTCAGCTCGGGTCTGACGCCGCATCCTTCTATCTTCTCACCTCCCAAGGGGTTCGGGCGGTCGAGAATGACCATCTCCAGGCCGGCTTCCGCGGCTACCTTCATCACATTCCCCATGGTGCTTATATATGTGTACGAACGGGTGCCGATATCCTGGATGTCATAGACTATGGCGTCCAGTCCCTTGAGCATCTCTTTGGTAGGGGCCTTGAGCGAGCCGTAGAGGCTGTAGATGGGGACACCTGTCTTCGAATCGACGGCGGCACCTTCCACCTTCACTCCGGCAGGGGCATCCCCCCTGACACCGTGCTCCGGTCCGAAGAGGGCCTTCAGCTCCACTTCCGGGGCCTCGAACAGGATGTCCACGGTGGATTTGAGATGGCTGTCCACTCCGGTGGGATTTGTCACAAGTCCCACCCTTTTGCCCTTCAGGGCTTCGAATCCGCTGTCCCTCAGGACTTCTATCCCGGTCTTCACCTCAGCGGCAGAGAGGGTTATGGCGGCCAGCAGTGCACTGCAGCACAGAATGAATTTGTTTTTCATGTCTATTGTTTTTTCTTTCCGAATTCCGGCTCCACATCTCTGCGTACTATGAATGTGACCGCGAGTGTGACGGTGCAGCAGATGACGGCCCACCAGAAGAAGCCGACATATCCGAGAGCCTCCTGCAGCCATCCCGCCGCCATCCCGGGGAGCATCATCCCCAGTGCCATAAATGCCGTGCAGATGGCATAGTGGGAGGTCTGGCGCTCACCTCTGGAGAAGTACATCATATAGAGCATGAAGGATGTGAAACCTATACCGTAACCGAATTGTTCGATGAAGATACAGCCGTTTATCGCAAGCATCCCCCACAGGGTCTCCCACGTGGGCTGCGCCATCGCCAGATAGCAGTAGACCAGATCGGGGACGGTGATGCACAGGGCCATGGGGATGAGGTTTTTCCGAAGTCCTCCGCGGGAAGCCAGGATGCCTCCGAGGATGCCTCCGAGGGTGAGTCCGATTATGCCTACGGTACCATAGGCTATGCCGACCCGGGCGGTGGAGAGGGCCAGTCCGCCCGCTTCCCTGCTGTCCAGCAGGAAAGGATTGATTATTTTTATGAGTTGTGCCTCCGGCAATCGGTACAGCAGAATGAACAGCACGGCCGTGATGACACCCTTCTTCCTGAAGAATGATGCGAAGGTGCCGAGAAAGTCCCGCAGTATTCCGGAGCCGTCTCTATCCGCCGCCGGGCGGTCGCTTTCTGGTCTGGGGAGGATGAATCTGTGGTAGAGGGTTACCGCCAGAAAGAATACCGACAGGCTTCCGAAGGTGCAGGCCCAGGCGAAGGGGATATCTCCGGTGGAGGTCTCCAGCGCTCCGGCGATTATGACCAGCAGACCCTGTCCGAATATGGTGGCGCATCTGTAGAAAGTGGAACGTATGCCTACGAAAAAGGACTGCCGCGAGGAATCGAGAGCCGTCATATAGAAACCGTCGGCGGCGATGTCGTGTGTGGCCGAAGCGAATCCTATTATATAGAATATGGCCAGGGATGCCTGCAGCCCGAACGATGCCGGTATGGTGAATGCCAGCAGGGCCAATGCTGTGGCCATAGTCATCTGCATGGAGACCGTCCACCATCTTTTCGAACGGATAATGTCGACGAACGGGCTCCAGAACGGTTTTATGACCCAGGGGAGATAGAGCCAGGCGGTATAGAACGCTATATCTCCGTTGGACATGCCCAACTTTTTATACATTATGACGGACAGGGTGTTGACGGCTATGTAGGGTAATCCTTCCGCGAAATACAGGGTGGGAATCCACCACCAGGGAGATTGTTTTTTTTCCATACCGGAGACAAATATACGTATATTTGTCGAATCAATAACTTAAGGACGATGGATATAAGAGTAATACCGATACCGCGTTTCCTGTCGCACGCGGAATTGAAGGATGCCGTAGCCGGAGTGACTGAGAAATATATGGCACTGACACCGGGTGCGGAGATGGGGGAGGTGACCGTTTCTCCGAGATCCCTCGACAGAATGGCCGCTCTGCTGGAGCAGAGCGGAACAGTTATGGTCTATTCGGACTATCTTGAGATAAGACCGGACGGGGAGAGGGTTTTCCACCCGTTGACGGATTATCAGGGCGGCAGTATAAGGGATGATTTCGATTTCGGTTATCTGGTGATGTTCAGGACTGCGGATGCGGCGGCTATACTGGAAGAATCCGGGAATGTGGTAAACGTCGGGGCACTTCGTCTCGGGGCTTTCTATGCATTCAGGCTGGCCGCTTCCAGGATGGGTATGTTTCTCCACGTCAGGGAATATATGTATTCGAAAGTGGAGACGGACCTGCGTGCGTCCGGTCAGAAACAGTTCGATTATGTGGATCCTTCGAACAGGAAGTTCCAGATAGAGATGGAAAAGATCGCCACCGCACATCTGGTGGAGACAGGAGTGTTCCTGCCCGAACGTCAGAAAACCGTGGCTCCCGACGTGAATATGGCTCCCGATATGGTGGCGACGGTGGTGATACCTGTGAAGAACAGGGCGGCCACCATAATGGATGCCGTGGATTCGGCCCTCGGGCAGAATACGAATTTCCCTTTCAATGTCATCGTCGTGGACAATCATTCCGATGACGGCACCACCGCTTTGCTCGCCGCAGCCGCGGAGCGTGATTCCCGTCTGGTGCATATAGTGCCCGAAAGCAGGGATCTGATGATAGGGGGATGCTGGAATGAGGCCGTGTTCGATGCCAGGTGCGGAAGATATGCCGTGCAGTTGGACAGTGATGACGTGTACAGTTCGGCCGATGTGCTCCAGAAAATGGTCAGTCTGCTGAAAGGTGAGAATCTGGCGATGGCTGTGGGCTCATACCGGCTCACAGATTTTTCACTGTCCCCCATTCCCCCCGGAGTTATAGACCACAGGGAATGGAGTGACCTGAACGGTCACAACAATGCATTGAGAATTAACGGTCTCGGGGCGCCGAGGGCGTTTGACGTCACAGTTCTGAGGAGTATCGGAGGCTTTCCGGACGTGAGTTATGGGGAAGATTATGCCGTGGCCCTGCGAATCTCCAGGGAATACAGAATAGGGAGAATTTATGACGTGCTCTATAACTGCCGCCGCTGGGAAGGAAATTCCGATGCCGCGCTTGATCAGGAGAAACTCAACAGAAACAACGCATATAAGGATATGCTCCGGAGTCTGGAGATGGTAGCCAGATTCAGGATGAATCACGAAACGGCTCAGAATGAATAGAAAGATAGAAGAATTTTTTGCGGACCAGCTTTCGGAATGGCCTCTGGCGGCTGAAAATTTCGCGGCATTCGACAGCGGTATCATAAAGGAGAGGACGGTTACGGTGGACGGTCTGCAGGTACGGCTCCAGTTCAATCCGGCCCGTATCCGCTCCACTGCGGCGGATGTCCGTTCTTCGGCTGTCAGGGAAAGGGCCTGTTTTCTATGTGAGAAGAACCGTCCCGGGCAGCAGAGATCCATAGAGTGGGGGAGATACGACATACTGCTCAATCCGTATCCGATATTCAGACGGCATCTGACTATAAGTGCGAAAGAACATACTCCCCAGATCATTTCGGACCGGTATGCGGATATGCTGGCACTGACCGACTACCTGCAGGACTATGTGGTGTTCTATAACGGGGCCCGCTGCGGAGCGTCCGCGCCGGATCATTTCCATTTTCAGGCAGGACCCAGAGGAGAGCTTCCTCTGGAGGTGCATCTTCGGGAACTTCCCAAGGTAAGACTTTCGACATCGCTCAGGGATGGAGGGGCTGACGTGTATGAACTGGTCCGTTATCTGGCCGGGGCGTATGTCATCGAAACGGAATCTCCGGAACTGTCCGGCATATTGTTCGCCGAGATGGTGAACACTCTCCCCGGAGATTACAGCTCGTTCACGTCGGAGCCTATGATGAATGTCCTGCTGTGGAAAGACGGTGACAAATATGTGACGGTTCTGGCTCCCCGTCTGAAACATCGTCCGGACTGCTTTTCCGAATATATGGTGACCCCTGCATCCGTGGAACTCGGAGGACTGGTGGTCCTGCCCCGCGAGGATGACTGGGAGAGGATGGACGCACCGGTGCTGGGGCGGATACTCCGGGAGGTCTGTCTTCCGCTGAGACAGCCGCAGGTAAAGGTGGGACTTCTCTCGGCGGAAGAAGTTATGGTCGAGTTCAGTTCGATGTATCGGTTCGGCACGGAAACGGTATGCGGCTCGCAACACTTCGCCTACAGGAACGGCAAGGTCGTCTGGAGAAACAGGGAATATGACAGGGTGGACTTCCTTCCTATGGATGAGCGCAACGGATGTTTCAGCCTTGTGATGCGGATAGGTGTAGCGTTCCACTGGGAGAGGCGTGAACTTCAGGTCTTCCAGGGAGGTGTCTCTCTGGTTCCGGTACCGGAAGACGGCTCCGAGCCTGCCGAGATAATCGCACCCGGAGCTCCCGGGATGCTGACTGTGATAAACAATATCGGGGTGGAGGATTATCTTACAAGTGTGATTTCCTCAGAGATGAATTCGGCCGCTTCGACGGAATTTCTCAAGGCTCACGCCATCATCTCCCGTTCGTGGCTGATGACCAGAATGTCCGGTCCACGGCACTGTACCCAAGGCTCCGGAAGCGAAATGGTATCCGACGGGAAGATACTCAGATGGTATGACAGGGACGACCATACTCTCTTCGACGTGTGTGCCGATGACCACTGTCAGAGGTATCAGGGTATCATCCGGGTGAGGAACAAGAAGATCTCCGGGGTCATCAGGGATACCTGGGGGATGGTTCTGAAGTATGACGGAGAAATTTGTGACGCCCGGTATTCGAAGTGCTGCGGGGGAGTCACGGAGCGGTTTGAAAACTGCTGGCAGGACGAACCCAAAGGCTATCTTACATCTGTCAGGGATGACGTCAGTGATGATTCCGCCCCTGTACCGGACCTCACTGATGAAGAAAATGCCCGCAGATGGATTCTCGAAGCTCCGGATGCGTTATGCCATACTGCGGACCAATCCATCCTCACCTCCGTCCTGAACAACTATGATCAGGAGACCACCGATTTCTACAGGTGGAAGGTGACATACGGGCAGGCGGAACTCTCCGGAACGGTGCGGCGGAAATCCGGCATCGACTTCGGTGACATCATCGATCTCATACCGGTGAAGCGGGGGGCTTCGGGAAGGATATATGAACTGAAAATAGTGGGAACCGCCAGAACCCTCACCATAGGGAAGGAACTGGAGATAAGGAGGTGGCTTTCCCCGTCACATCTCTACAGCTCGGCATTCGTCGTGGAGAAGAAGACATCCGAAGGCGGCACCGCCTTTACTTTATATGGGGCCGGCTGGGGTCACGGGGTGGGACTGTGCCAGATCGGGGCTGCCGTGATGGGGGAGAAGGGATACACCTGCGACCGCATATTGCTCCATTATTTTCGGGGTGCATCCATCGAAGCACTCTATTGACAGCGGGATACCTGAATGTGAAAGGGGCGGACCGGAAAGAAAAAACCGGCCCGCCCCCTTTCTCATATGGAACAGGATTATTCCCCGGCCACCTCTCTGATGATGTTCAGGGCGACGGCTGATGCCTTCTCCATCGATTCGAGCGGGACGAATTCCAGTTTTCCGTGGAAATTGTGGCCGCCGGCGAATATGTTGGGGCAGGGCAGTCCCATGAACGAGAGTCTCGCACCGTCGGTTCCACCGCGGATGGGACGGACTTTCGGAGTCACTCCGGCAGTTTCCATTGCCCGGAGGGCAATATCCACTATATCCATCCGTTTCTCGATTTCTTCACGCATATTGTAGTACTGGTCGTTCACCTCGAG
>DCIQ01000148.1 GCA_002317435.1 Bacteroidales bacterium UBA1722
TTTTTTGTGGAGATGGGCGGACTCGAACCGCCGTCCAAACAAAGTACCTGAAAGCTTTCTACACGTTTATCTGCTCTTTAGTCGTCGGGGAAGGACTGCCGGGCAGCGGGCCATCCTTCCATTATCCCCTGAATCTTAGGATGCTTTAAGGGAGTCTGCATCCGCATTCCGCTTGAATGATACCCCGAATACAAGAAGAAACGGACTGAATTTCCTGCGGGATACTCGTCGCTACCGCCCTTGGCGGCGCGATTAAGGAGTGCGGCTTGGCCGGACTACGCAGCGAGTGCAAAGTTGTTTTCGCCAGTTATGGCTTGAAAGTTCAGATTAACGAGCCTCCTTCCAACGCTCGACGTGCTTACCTCCCTGTATCATTTGCTGTCAAAACCAAAACATCCCCGGGAAGTGACCTCACACCGCCATACACATGATACAGCAGCAGAGACTCGCAAATATAATTATAATTTCGGATAAGTAATCCTATCGTGGTATATTTGAGTAAGATGACGCACGAAAATCTCCTTCATGCCGGTGATGTGGCTGATGGGGATATCGGCGTTCACAAGCATACCGTCAGCCATTCTGGCCGAAACGATGCTCTCCACCAGTTTGGAGATGCTCTCCCGCGAATAATCCTTCAGTGTCCTGGACGCCGCTTCCAAAGCATCTGACATCATCACTATAACCTGCTCCTCCGTTCTGGGAAGTTCACCATTATACATAAATGGGAACTTGTTCTCGGGATCCCCTCCGGACTGCACATAGATGGCGTAGAAATACCCTGTCATGGACTGTGCGTGATGTGTTCTTATGAAGGCTGTCACTTCATCGGGCAGATTGTTTTTTACGGCCAGCTCCACCCCGTCGCGCACGTGCCTGATTATCCTCCCTGCACTCTCTTCCGGAGAAAGATTCTCGTGATAATTTATACCGGCAGGCTGGTTCTCCACGAAGCACTGCGGATCATTCAACTTGCCTATGTCGTGGTATAACGCCCCCGCCCTGACAAGAGCTTCGTTCGCATCCAATTCCCGAGCCACTTCCCCGGCCAGATTGGCCACCTGCAGCGAATGCTGGAACGTACCTGGCGCTTTCATGGAAAGCTCCCTCAGGAGTTTGTTGTTCGTGTCAGCCATATCGATGAGCCGCTGACGGGAAACGAGTTGGAACAGTTTTTCGAACAGGAACACCATCGGATAGCACAAAACCACGAACAGCGCATTGAGAACCATTCGGAATACATCTGTAGCGAACAGCGAGGTCACGGTACCGTTCCACATCAGATTGAATGCCAGATCCGACACCAGCAAAGCCAGGAAAATGAAGAACGCATTCACGAACTGGTGCCAGCCCCTGTTGAAATGAGTGAAGGATACCAATGTGGCCGCACCGGCTATAAGATTCATAAAATATATTCCCACCCCGTTCTGAATGAGCAGAAGGACAGGAAGCAGTATGATGGAATAGACCGGAAATGCCAGAGACTGCCGGTAAAACGACATCAGATACAGTGCGAAAACCGGATATGGTATCATATACACGAGTTTCGGGTTCAGCTTATACACGAAAGCCGTCAGCATGGAGAGAATTACCAGCTGCGTTATGATGAAATAGACATCCCTCCACTTGGCCTTACACCTGAAGGAAGCAAAATACATTACCGAAAAAAGAGCTGCGATAAGAATCAGTGATATCATCACACGGCCTCCCACGAGTCCGACATAATGCTTGTCGCTGGTATAGGAAATGCTGTCTTCTGCTTTATAGCTGTCCAGCAGCTGAGCTATTTCTTCCGTAACTATCTCCCCTTCGCTCACGATCATCCCTCCGGCGTAAAAAACACCTTTGGTCGGAGAAATGCGTTCCATAGACTGCAGATGTATCTCTTCAGTCCTGGTCTTGTCATATATCAGATTCGGTTCGACAAACTCTCCGAGATCGAAATCGGACAGAAAGATTTCAACGGAATCGGCGGTACTTTCGGATTCGGAAAGACATTGGCGGACGTACTTCACCGCACTCTTGACCGTGTAAACGGACGATGACGGATATTCCAGTGCGCGAATCCCCTTCTGAATGATGATTACGGGAGAAGCGAGGTCACCGTCACTGCCTATGACACCCACGTTATAGACATGGCTGAGTGCAGTGAATATGGAAGATATAAATTCGGAATTCTCACCGCCGTCCTGAAGGAGATTCCTCAGTTCCTCCCCATGATTTTCCCAGACATCCTCCTTGAATATGAAATAGGACACCACCACATCCGCCTTCTCTTCGATCTCGGAGAGCCTCTCCGCTTCAGTCTTGAGAATCGGGAAGTCGATGGGGGAAATCAAAGACTCATACATCCACGGCCGTCCCACCTGATAACTGTATTTGAACGAGTTATCCCCTCTGGGGAAAGTGACAAGTATTATCAGTGCCGTGGCGGCGGCCAGAACCAAATAGAGCCGCCACTGTGTATGAACCGGTTTCCTCTCCTGCATATATATATACTGCTAAGCGTCGATATTGGCGTATCTGGCATTCTGCTCGATGAACTCCCTTCTGGGCGGAACGTCATCCCCCATAAGCATCGAGAATATGCGGTCGGCCTCAGCGGCGTTCTCTATGGTGACTTTCCTGAGCAGCCGTGTCTTGGGATCCATGGTGGTATCTTTCAGCTGATCGGCGTTCATCTCACCGAGACCTTTATACCTCTGCACATAGATGCTGTTCTCGTTACCCTTCCCGAGATCCTCTATCGCCTTCAGGCGTTCCTCTTCAGTCCAGCAGTAACGTTCCTGATTACCCTTCCTGGTCTTCACCTTGTAGAGGGGAGGCGTGGCGATATAGACGTATCCGTTCTGTATCATCTCCGGAATCCTGCGGAAGAAGAACGTAAGGATAAGAGTGGCTATATGCGCCCCGTCCACATCGGCATCGGTCATGATTATTATCTTATGGTAACGGAGTTTGGAGATATTCGCGGCGTTGGCATTCTCTTCCGTCCCGATGGTCACTCCCATGGCGGTGTAGATGTTCCGGATGGCCTCGCTTTCAAGAATACGGTGCTCCATAGCCTTCTCGACATTGAGGATTTTGCCGCGGAGCGGCAATATGGCCTGATACGTCCTGTCCCTCCCGTTCTTGGCGGTTCCGCCTGCGGAATCTCCCTCGACGAGGAAAAGTTCGCATTTCGCGGGGTCGCGGTCCGAGCAGTCGGCCAGTTTTCCGGGGAGTCCGGCACCCGACATCACCGTCTTCCTCTGCACGAGGTCGCGCGCCTTTCTGGCGGCGTGACGGGCCGTGGCGGCCAGTATGACTTTCTCCACTATGGCCTTGGCATCCTTCGGATTCTCTTCAAGGTAGTTTTCAAGGGCCGTCTTGATGGCAGCGGAGACGATGGGGTCCACTTCGCTGTTACCGAGTTTCGTCTTGGTCTGACCTTCGAACTGGGGTTCGGCCACCTTCACCGAGATGACCGCCGTAAGCCCTTCACGGAAGTCGGAAGCGTCGAGGTCGAATTTCAGTTTGGCCAGCAGGCCGTTCCTGTCCGCATAGGACTTCAGGGTGGAAGTCAGTCCCCTCCTGAAACCGGTCAGATGGGTACCGCCCTCTATCGTATTGATATTGTTCACGTAGGAATGGACGTTCTCCGTGAAACCCGTATTATACTGCAGAGCCACCTCCACCGGGACACCGTTCTTTTCAGTCTCCAGATATATGGGGGACTGGGTCAGTTTCTCCCTGGTGCCGTCGAGATACTGGACGAACTCCAACAGACCGGTCTCGGAATGGAATGTCTCCTTACGGACCGACGGAGTCTGCTCCTCTTCAGAGTCCTGAGCGACATCAGCCCGGGGCCGCTCGTCGGTAAGGGTCAGTTTGATGCCCTTGTTCAGGAATGCGAGCTCGCGCAGACGGGTGGCGAGAATATTGTAATCATACACGGTCGTCTGGGTGAATATCTCCGGATCGGGCAGGAAAGTGATGATGGTGCCAGTCCTGTCGGTATCCCCGGTCACGTGCACCTGACCGGTGGGTTTTCCTTTCGAATATTCCTGGACAAATATCTTCCCTTCGCGATGGATTTCGGCTTTCAGATAGACGGAAAGGGCATTCACGCAGGAGACACCCACTCCGTGCAGACCTCCGGAGACCTTGTAACTGTCCTTCGAGAACTTGCCTCCGGCGTGAAGGACCGTCAGCACAACTTCCAGAGCGGAACGGCCTTCCTTCTCGTGCATCCCGGTAGGGATACCGCGGCCGTTGTCCTCCACGGTTATGGAATTATTCTCATGAACGGTCACGTTTATATCCGTACACCACCCGGCCAAAGCCTCATCGATAGAGTTATCGACAACCTCATATACAAGATGATGCAGACCGCGTGAACTGACGTCACCGATATACATCGAAGGTCTCTTCCTGACCGCCTCCAATCCTTCCAGGACCTGGATACTGTCTGCCGAATACTGCTGTTCCGCAGACATCATTTCATTCTCTGTCATTTCTTTTTCCTAATATTTCCAAACGGACAAATATACGAAAAAAATGGGGACAAGCCATCCGTTACCGGTCAAGTAATTTACGATTTGGCCGAGTTTACAGGATTTTGTTTACTCATCGGGGGAGAAAAAGTCGATTTCTCCCCCGTATGGCATAAAAAACATCGATTCGGGGGAAAAAATGAGTAAAATCACCCCTATTCAGCCATCCTGGAGAGCATGTCCGAACGGAGGGATTTCAGTCCGTTCGAGGTGATGACTTCAGAGGCCTTCTGAGCTTCGTCAGTGCTGAAGACCATAATCCCCTGCCCGGCCAGAAGGAAGGAATATAGGTAATTTATCCCGATGCCGGCCTCGGCGAAGATCGCTATGGTATCGGCGGCGGAACCGGGTCTGTTATCCAGTTCTATGGCGAACACTTCCGACAGCACGGCAGGGATGCCGGCTCCCATCAACGCCTCATAGGCATCGGCGGGCCTGTCGCAGATTATTCTGAATATGCCGTATTCCACGGTATCTGCGATGGTGGTGGTGATCAGTTGGATACCTGCATCTTTCAGGACTCCGAGCACCTTGATGAGTGTTCCTTTCTTATTCTCTATGAATATGGATATCTGATTTACTGTCATAATGAACGAATTTAGAATTTTTTACGCAAGTCCTTAACTCTCACCGCCTTTCCTTCCGACACGGGAAGGGTTCCCCTCGGCACGAGCCGTACTTTGGGAGTGACGAGTATCTCGTCGTGGAGTTCACGGGCGATTTTTTTCTCAAGAGCCTGCAGACGCCCGAAACTGTCCGTAAACAGCTGGTCGAGTTCCACCTCCACGGTCATCTCGTCGTTGCTTTCAAGTGTCTCCAGGGTGATGAGGTAGTTTCCTCCGAGTTCCTTGAACTTCATAAGCACCTGTTCTATCTGGATGGGGAAGATATTCACACCCTTGAGGATTATCATATCATCGCTGCGGCCCTGCATCCTGTCCAGACGCTTATGTTCCCTGCCGCAGGGGCATTTCCCGGGAAGTACACGGGTGAGGTCCCTGGTCCGGTATCTGAGCAGCGGCATCGCCTCGCGGTCAAGGGTCGTGAGGACCAGTTCACCCAGCTCGCCGTCGGGCACCGGCTCCAGAGTCTCGGGATCCACGATCTCCACGATATAGTAGTCCTCCCAGATATGCATCCCGTTCTGTTCGCGGCATTCGAACGCCACACCGGGGCCGCACATCTCCGACATGCCGAAAGAGTTATAGGCCTTCACGCCGAGCATCTGCTCTATGCGGCGGCGCTGTTCGTCGCTGTGGGGTTCCGCCCCGATGACGAGGGTCTTCAGGCGCGTATCCCTCCTGGGGTCTATCCCCTCCTCCTCCATCACCTCGAACATCCTGGTGGCATAACTCGGGATGGCGTGCACCACCGTAGTACCGAAATCGGTGAAAAACTTGAGCTGGCGTTTCGTATTGCCCGCGGCGGCGGGCACGGTCAGCATGCCCACTCTTTCGGCTCCGTACTGGAAACCGAGCCCCCCCGTGAACATCCCGTATCCTGATGTATTCTGGAACACGTCCCCGGGACGGCATCCCACCATCCAGAGGCAGCGGGCCACGGCATTCGCCCATTCGTCCAAATCCTTCTGCGTGTGCAGAATCACGGTGGGATTACCTGTGGTTCCGCTGGAGGAATGGAGTCTCACGCATCTGTCCAGAGGGGCCGATGCGATACCGAAGGGATAGGTGTCGCGAAGGTCCTGCTTGGTGGTGAAAGGTATTTTCCTGAGGTCGTCAAGAGTCTTTATGTCGGAAGGACTGATGCCGTTATCTTCGAAGCGTTTCTTATAGAACGGGGAATTCATGCAGTGAGCCACTGTGGCCTGCAGGCGTTCCAGCTGCAGTTTTTCTATCTGGGGACGGGTCATCGTCTCCATTTCTGGATTAAAGAAATCCGAATATTTTTTATTCATGACAGTCAATTTTCAAAAAAATCATTTATGATCTTCACGGAAAGATTTCATCCTTTCCTCCAGCACCGGATAAAGTTCATCCCTCATCCTGCTGGTACAGGCACGCACTCCGTTCCGGAGGCTGCCCGTAGTGGCGAGGGAGATGGAACTCACTCCGTAATACATCAGCTCCCTGACGAGCTCGGCGCTGCTCATCGAGCCGTAGCCCAATGAGAAGAAGAAGCCGTCGCCCACGGGAGCATTGACATCATAATCATAAACTATCCTGAATCCGTTTCTGCAGAAGATGTCCTTCATCTTCGCCGCCCTGTCGGCATATACCCTGACATCTTCGGTGAAGTTTATCTTCCCTTCACACGAGAGACGCATCATCTCCGCATAGGCATATTGTGAGGAAGCGGTACAGCCGCTCGTAATCATATAAAGAATCTCGGCGATGAAAGTGGTGCCGAAGATACCGGCATCGTCATATCTCTCGGCCAGAGCAGGATAATGCTTTTCGAAAAGAGTATCGCTGACGCATACCATCGCGATGCGCTGCCCGGCGTAACTGAATATCTTCGAAGAGGAGAGCAGGAGGATGTAGTTGTCGGTATATCTCGCGACGGTAGGGATATAGGGGGCCCGGTAAGGCTTCCCGAAGTCGGTCCTGTAGTCCATGCAGAAATATGCCATATCCTCCATCACCACGGCGTCATATCTGGTGGCCAATTCGCCTATTATGCGAAGTTCGACCTCATCGAGACATATCCAGGCCGGATTGTTGGGACTGGAATATACGATGGCGGCTATGTCGCCCGCAGAGAGTTCCTCTTCCAGCTTCGCCCGGAGAGACTCCCCCCTGTAAGGATATATGTCGAATTCGCGCCACTGCACCCCGAGTATCCTGAGCTGGGACTTCTGGATGGGAAATCCGGGATCTATGAAGAGGACCTTGTCCTTTCCGGGAATACGCTGGGTACAGGCTATGAAGGAGCCGAACGAGCCGGCGACGGAACCGGTGGTGGGAATACAGCTGCGGGCGCTTATGTCCACATTGACGAATGCCTTCACGAACTCGCTGGCAGCCTCCTTCAATTCACGGACACCGGCCGCCGCAGGATACTGCGAACCCACTCCCCTGTCCAGGGCGGCTTTCTCCGCCTCCACCCCGTACCGGTTCGGCGGAAGTCCGGGAGACCCCTGGTCCATCCGGATGAACGGGATACCGGTCTTCCCCTCAAGATACTGGGCCACCAGGAGTATCTCCCCTATGGTGGCGGTGGCCAGATCCGTGACTCCGTGGAGTTCACACGCCTCTTTGACTATTTCTTCGCTGAATATCTTCATAATGGTGAAAAAATCAGATTACGGTAAATTCATCGGCATCCCCGCAGGCCGGGAATTTCTCCCTGAATGCCTTCACAAGTGCGGCATCCACCTCTGCGGTGACCGCCTCCTCCGTATAGTCGGCACACTCCGCCAGAGTGGTGCCATAAGGATCTATGATAGCGGTTCCACCGCAATATTCGCAGTAAGGGTCGTTCCCCGTCCTGTTCACGCCAGCCACATAGCATTGATTTTCGATGGCCCTGGCCCGCAGCAGAGTCCTCCAGACCCCGATTCTCGGTATGGGCCAGCTGGCGACATAGAGTATGGCATCGTAATCCCCCCGGCAACGGCTCCACACGGGGAACCGCAGGTCATAGCATATCAGCAGCAGAAATCTCACCCCGCGGAACTCCACTATGACCCTCGAGTCTCCGGCAGTGAAGAGTTTGTCCTCCCCTCCGCAGGAAAACAGGTGACGCTTGTCACAGTATGTGACTTCCGCATCTGGTTTCACGAAATAGAACCTGTTATAGTACCGTCCCTGTTCATACACCGCCACACTGCCGGCCACAGCGCAATTCCTCTCCGCAGCGGTCTTCTTCATCCACTCCAGGGACCGTCCGTCTCTTTCGGCCACGTCCTGAGGCTGAGTCACGAACCCGGTGGAGAACATCTCCGGAAGCACTGTCAGATCCGTCTCGGGCAGAGTGCCGAGAAGGGTGTCCAGATGTGCGATATTTTCAGAAGGAGAGGCCCAGACCGTATTCTGCTGAATGGTGGTAACTTTCATAGGCACTGCTGTTAAGGAATCATTAAAAAATTACGGAATTGCAAATGTAAACAAAAATCCCCCGGATTATTTCCTCGGATGATGGTTTATGACACTTTCTCTTATATGGACAGAGTCCACATGCGTATATATCTCGGTGGTAAGGATGCTTTCGTGCCCCAACATCTGCTGCACCGCCCTCAGGTCCGCCCCGTTCTCCACGAGGTGGGTGGCGAAAGAGTGACGGAAAGTATGCGGGGAGATCACCTTGGTGACCCCGGCCGCCTCCGCCTGAAGCCTGACTATGTTGAAGACCATCACCCTGGAAAGAGGCTTCCCCCTCCTGTTCAGGAACAGCACGTCGTCGGTACGTGAAGTGAATCCGCGCTTCGACTGCGCCAGATAATTCTCCACGGAACGGATGGCCGGCCCCCCGATGGGCACCAGCCGCTGCTTGTCCCCCTTGCCGGTGACACGGATGAACCCCTCTTCGAAGAAAAGGTCCGAGATTCTGAGGGTTATCACTTCGCTGACGCGCAATCCGCAACTGTACATGACATCCAGTATGGCTCTGTTCCTGTGCCCCAGCGGTCCGGAGAGATCCACCGAATCGATTATGGCACACACTTCATCCACGGAAAGCACCACCGGCAGGCGGCGGGACAGTTTCGGGGCATCCAGCCGTGCGCAGGGATTGGCCTCCATACGGTGTTCCAGCACCATATAATCGAAGAAACAGTTCAGCGAGCTGAGGAAGCGGGCCTGGGTCCTCTTGGATATCCCGGCCTCATACTCATCAGTCAGAAAAGCGCCCAGACGATCCGATGACATATCCTCGGGCCGGATGCCGGAAGAATACTCCGCCAGTTTCACCGCATCCGAGAGATACGCCGAGACGGTATTGGCCGAAAGCCCCCGTTCAAGCATCAGGTAGGTGCGGAACCCGGCGACCGGCTCCCTCCACAGTCCCGGCACTGTCCCCATATCGCTATTGACGGGCTGCATGTCTCTTCTGGAAATCGGCACACCACGGAGATAGTCCGCAGGCGGAGCATTTGGGCGCACGGGCGGTACATACGTAACGTCCGTGCAGGATGAGCCAGTGATGGCTTCTCGCCCGCAGATGAAGCGGGATGCCCGCCTCCAGCTGTTCCTCCACTTTTTCGGGCGTATTGCCGGAGGCAATACCCAATCTGTGGGAAATTCTGAATACGTGGGTGTCCACCGCGATGACGGGGGCGTTCCAAATTATGGAGGCGATCACGTTGGCAGTCTTCCTCCCCACCCCCGGAAGGGTCTGCAGGGCATCGATGTCCGAAGGAATCTCCCCCGAAAAATCGGAAACCACCTTCTGCGCCATTCCTATCAGATGCCGGGCCTTGTTGTTGGGATAGGAAACCGAGCGGATGAGGTCATACACTTCATCGAACGATGCCTCCGCCAGGCTCCTTACGTCGGGGAAACGCAGGAAGAAAGCGGGGGTCACCTGATTTATCCGCCTGTCGGTGCACTGGGCGGAGAGAACGACGGCCACCGCGAGTTGGTACGGCCCGTCGAAATGCAGTTCAGACTCGGCCACTTCCATATTGGCCAGAAACCATCCTGTTATCCCTTCGAAACGTTCCTTACGAGTCATGGCGCGTGACATCAGATTACCAGATTTATCTCTCTGGGAGTCTCTTCCACCTCCCGCAGGGACATCTTTTCACAAATCAACGTGCGGGCCGGATATCTCCGGCATATATCCATATTGTGGGTTATCATCATCACCGCGCTTCCCATCTCCCTGTTTATGCTTATCAGGAGCTCCATGATGCCGGCGGCGGTGTCAGGGTCCAGATTGCCGGTAGGCTCATCCGCCAGAATAAGTTCCGGGGTATTCAGTATGGCGCGGGCGATGGCGATGCGCTGCTGCTCGCCTCCGGAAAGCTGGAAGGGCATCTTGCGGAGTTTCGTTTCCATCCCCACCGCACCGAGAACGGCTTTTATCCTTTCATCCATCTTCCGGGTATCGTTCCAGCCGGTGGCTCTGAGGACAAAGGCCAGATTGTCCCTTATATCCCTGTCCATCAGCAGTTGGAAATCCTGGAACACCACCCCTATATTCCTGCGCAGATATGGAATCTGACGGTCCTTGAGGGTATTCAGATTCATCCCCACCACTTCCGCCACACCTCCCGATACGGGAGTCTCACCGATAAGCGTCCGCAGAAGTGTGGTCTTGCCGCTGCCCACCTTTCCTATTATATAGACGAATTCACCCTTCCCCACGGTCAGATTCACGTCAGAGAGGACCAGATTCCTCTCATTGAACACCTCCACTCCGATATAACTGATGATTTTTTCTTCCATGACACAAAGTTCATATTTTATTCGTACTTTTACAAAGTGAAGTGAAAAAATAAGTCGCATCAGATTGTCAAGCTGTTTTTTGAGATTCACAAAACAAAGCATCTACTATTTATCGTGATGAAAATGCGGATAAAGGCATCGTCGACCGTTCTTGCGATCTGCATCCTGACACTGTCCGGATCTGCAGCGAAGGCACAAATGGCGACGGACAGGAACAGCAGTCTCCGCAAGATAGCGGAACTGTATGAAAACGATATGTTCGCCTCTGTCAGAGAGGAGATATCGCGTACGGAAAAACTATCTCCCGAGTTGGAACCTCTGACCATCTCGGCGATGGAAGCCTATGGCGTGAAAAGTGCCATAAAGATGGGAATTCCCGACATGGACCCCATAGTGGACGAATTCCTCCGGACATATCCCCATTCACCGGAGAAGAACTCCATCCTGTTCCTCCAGGGGAGTCACTATTTTTCCAAGGGGGAATATGCCCGTGCATACACCCTGTTCAGTCAAGTCCGGATATCCCGTCTGAAGGATAACGAAAGACTTGACTACATATATCGCAAGTCATTCTGTGCGATGAGAGTGGGCGAAAACACCGATGCTCTCTCCGGTTTCGGGAAGATACTCTCGCTTGCGGCGAACGAATACACTTCCCGTTCTTCGTACTACACGGCTTGGCTGAAATACATAGAGGGAGATTACGCCGGAGCACTGACATTTCTCGAACAGCTCCGGAACGACCCGGAATATTCCTCGAAGAGCGGAGCGCTCCTGCTGGAATGCTATTTCCTGACAGGGCAGAATGACAAGGTCCTCTCCACATCGGAGAAGATTTTTCCTTCCCTGCCGGAATCCGACCGCAGAAAGGCCGCCAAAATAGTTTCGAACGCGGCATACTCCACTTCGGATGCAAGTACGGCGAAAGAATATCTCGACATCTACAAGAACGGCAACACCGACTTGACCATGAAAGATCTCTACTATTCCGGAGCCGTATCATATTCCCTCAAAATGTACCGGGAGGCCGTCCAGGATTTCTCGGCAGTGGCAGAATGCACCGATTCTCTGGGACAGAGCGCGAACTATCAATGCGGAAATTCATACCTCATGCTCAAGAACCGCATGGAAGCGATGAAATCGTTCAAGCGGGCTTCGGAACTGGACTTCGATGCAGTGATTACCGAAGAATCCATCTTCCAGCACGCCAAGCTGTCGTTCGACCTGAACCGGGACATATCGGTCTTCAGGACATATCTGGAACGATACCCTTCTTCGGTGAAAGCTGATGAAGTGTACAGTTACATCGCTGCTTCCTACCTCCTGAACAATGATTACGCCAGGGCTGTCGACGCCCTCGGCAGGATATCGATTCTATCCAGAGAACAGGGAGCCAACCTGCAGAAAGCCGCATTCTTCAGAGGCCTCCAGCAATGTGCCGCAGGAGCGTATGAAGCGGCGCTGGAAAGTTTTGCCCTCTCCTACAGACACGGAAGATACAATCACAGGCTGGCCCTTCTGAGCCAGTATTGGAATGCCGAAGCTCTGTACCGGACAGGAAGATACGATGAAGCGGCGGCCGATAATCTGAAACTGCTCGGTACGCCGGCATTCAAAAGTGCCGCAGAATACGGGACAGCCATGTTCAATCTCGGATATGACTACTTCAATGACGGAAAATATCAGGAAGCCCTGTCGTGGTTCACCAAATACACGGACCTCCCCCCGGCCGATCCGCAGAAGCGGGACGAGGCCTCCGTCAGGGCGGCCGACTGCCGTTTTATGCTGAGGGATTACGAGGAAGCGGCGAAGGCATATTCCGAAATGGCGAAGGTCTCCGGCGGTGACATATATCCCGCATATCAGAGCGCCATATCATACGGGCTCATCTCAAGGGACAACAGGAAGGTGGAGATACTGGAGGACATCTGCACACGTCATCGTGACTCCGGACTCTACCCGGCCGCCCTGTACGAACTGGGACGGACTTATACCAGACTTCAGCAGTCCGAAAAAGCTGTCGGATGCTTCGACATTCTGGTCAGCTCCCTTCCGGATACATCCTTCCGTTCCAAAGCGCTCCTCGAATTGGGGATGCTCTCTTCAAATGACGGAGAATACGACAGAGCCATCTCCTTCTTCCGGCAGGTGGTCTCGGCCAACAAGTATTCCGAAGATGCCCAGAGTGCTCTTTCAGGTATGGAAAGCGCCTGGCAGATGATGAACCGTCCGGAAGATTTCCTCGCATATCTGGAATCGGAAGGCCTCTCCTCCATCAAGACTGCCGATGAGAAGGAACAGATGCTGTTCAACTCCGCCGAGCAGCTCTTCCTGACAGGGAAATATCAGACGGCGGCATCCAGACTGGCTTCATTCCTGGCCACATATCCGGATGGCATAAAGACTTCGCAGGCGCTGTTCTATCTGGGTGAGACCTATTCCGCCCTGGGTGTGAAAGAGAAGGCCGCATCCTATTTCAAGAAAGTGATGGAGCGCAACGACCCCTCTTTCGAAGAACTCTCGACCCTATACTATGCCGACATCTGCTATGAACTGGAACGCTATCAGGAGGCGGCGGCATCCTACGAATCCCTCATGGAACTGGCCCGGATAGGGAACAACAGACAGCTGGCCATGGCCGGAATCATGAAATCCCGTTTCGGAAGCGGAGAATATTCCGAGGCAGTCAGGGCAGCCGACAGGATACTTTCGGCAGATGCCCCCGGAGAAGAGCTCACCGACGCTATGAGAAAGGAATCTCTCTTCATAAAGGCGAAATCTCTCGCACTGGGCGGACAGAGGGAAGAATCCGTTTCCCTGTTTGAAGAACTTTCCAAGGATCCCTCCACTCCGGAAGGAGCGGAATCCGCATTCATGCTGGTACAGTACGACTATGACAGAGGGGACTTCGACGGGGTCAGGAACAGAGTTTATGCTCTCTCCGACACCGGCACCGAACAGAACTATTGGCTGGCCAAATGTTTCATAGTTCTGGGAGACGCTTTCGCGGAAGAAGACGATATGGAACAGGCGGAAGCCACCTTCAAGAGCATAGAAGAAGGATACACTTCGACGGAACCGGGTGACGATGTCCTCTCCCAAGTCCGTTCCCGTCTGGAGAAAATCAAAAAAATGGGGGGAAAACGATGAAACGCATTATTGTAATATCCATTTTCTCGTTATGGTGCCTGAGCCTCGACGCCCAGATAAATTCCACCGTAGAGGTACAGAAGGATTTCGAAGCCAAAATGGACCACATCCTGAAAAAGCCGACCGATCCTGTCTGCTCCGATACGCTCCGCCATTTCGAACTGAATTTCGACTACCTCATTTCGGACAGGAAATACTCTGACCTGTACGATTTCACCCCCATGGCGGCGGCAGACCTGAACCATAACGGCGACATCCTCTATCCCTGGCTGTATGCCGATCTCAAATACGGCTCGACGGTGGCACCGGAGCTCTCCTTCCGCATCCAGCCCAGACTGGGAGAAAAGCACTCCCTCGTGTTCCGGGGAAGGCACACATCCCTGTGGGAAGGAAATATCGACGATAACCTGGGAAACAGAAGCGACTCGGATGCAGGAGCGGACTACCGCTTTCACTTCAGAAGGGGGGAAGTCCAGACCGGGGTATCCTTCACCAACAGTTTCCGTCAGCTGCATACCGTAGCCCGGCTCCCGGAGGAGCAGCAGCCCGAAGACATAAACTCCAACATTCTGGGCGCGTACATATCCAGCCATTCTCTGGATGACGGCACCTCCCTGTTCTGCTATAACGTGGACCTGAAATACCACAGGACAATGGATTTGTCCGAAAACTTCCTGGACGGGACCATAGATATGGGGGTATCACTGAAGAACACCCACAGGTTCCTCCTCGGCGCCCATATCCAGAATACAGGCAACAGATCTGTTATGGAAGCTGTCCCGCAGTACCGCTTCACCGGGGGCAGATGGAAGATAGATGCCGCAGCAGTATTCACCTTCGCCACAGAGCAGGTGGACCGGACCTCCATGATAATGCCCCGGGTACACCTGTCCTTCGAAGCGGTCCGGAATTCCCTCTGGATATTCGCCTGTGCCGACGGGCGGAATTCGCTCGGTTCGGCATACCGGCTGAGGATGCTGAATCCCTGGGCAGCCGCCCCCTCCGATCTGAAAAACGAATGTATCCCCCTGATGGCGAATGGCGGACTCAGAGGTAACATATCGGATGTGTTCTCATTCGAACTCTCCGGAGGATGGACCTATGCCCGGAGCCGCCTGAGTTTCGAATCGGGCCAGACGGCCAGATACGACGAGTGTGACTGGTTCCACGCCGGCACCACGATGTATCTCTCCACGGAGAAAGTCACGGCACGGCTGGGTGCCCGGTATAACATATTGCCGGAAGGCGGAAAAGTATATATGAAACCCGAATTGGAGGCGGACGCTTCCGTCACCGCAAACATCCGGCAGAGGTGGTTCATCACCATAAACTGCGACCTGTGCACAGAAAGCACTGCGGCCACGACCACTTCATCGGTATCCGGTAATCCGGACGACGTCGAGAGCCTGGTTCTCCGCACACTTCCCGGATATGTGAATCCGGGGGCGGAAGTGGCCTATCACGTCACTCCCTTCCTGTCGGTAAGCATCTTCGGAAAGAACCTCCTGAACCGGGACATCTATCACGTATTGGACTACCGCGAGAAAGGCATCACCGTCGGAGCCGGAGTCTGCCTGAAGCTGTAGAACTGATGCGGGGGGGGTGTTCTCCTGCACTAATCAAATGGGAGAAGATACGACGAGAAAAGAGAACACAGGTCAAAGTGACTTATGTTCTCTTTTCTCTCTTCAGTAGCCCCACGCGGACTCGAACCGCGATTTAAAGTTTAGGAAACTTCCGTTCTATCCCTTGAACTATAGGGCCCCGTCATGAAACAGCCGAGTCCGGAGACATCAGCTGACAAATGGCGTATCGTTACTCTTTATCCTTTACGATGAGGAGTCTTCCGCGATAGTAGCCGCATTCGGGGCATACGCGGTGATACAATACAGCAGCTCCGCAGTTCGAGCATGTGGACAGTGTAGGCATCGCTACGAAGTCATTGGTTCTGCGTTTATCTCTGCGCTGCTTTGAGAGTTTGTGTTTAGGATGTGCCATATCTGTTTAATATTAATATTGTTTCTACTTATCAAATCGCATGAAACATATTCGGAAGGAGCATTACTTCAGAATATCTTTCATTTTCTCCATCATCTCGGGATCACATTTCCCATCCTCGTGAACCTTCCTGATAGGGAGACTTGTACATACATAATCATAAATAACCTGCGACAAATCCAGCTCGGATGCATCCTGACCCATCATAATCTCATCCTCCGCGACATCCTCATCCTCCTCGGCACCACCGGGAAACCTCACCACGAACGACTGCTCCACTTCCACCGGAATATCCAGATCGGCAAGACATCTGTCACAAGCCACCGTCACTGTCCCCGTTATCTCCAAAGTCAGCCTGAAACACCCGGCCCCTTTGACCAGAAGTGCGGAGGCCTCTATGTCCGCTTCACTCACGGTGTCATTTTCATAGACTTCGAAAAGTGACCTGTCGATGTGAAAATCGTACCGATGTTCACCCGGTGCGATTCCCTTTATATCTATCTTACAGTTCATTATCTTGTTCCTTTAGGATGACGCCTCTTTATCGGGGGTGCAAAGATAATTAATTTTCCTTAAAATGCAGGACTTATCGACAAAAGATTACCTTCCGGTCACGAATCAGCCCTTCCTGCGTTTCCTTTCCAGCTCGTCCAGAATTATCTTTCTTATCCTCATCGACTTCGGGGTCACTTCGACGAGTTCGTCTTCCTGAATATATTCAAGCATCTCTTCGAGGGAGAACTTGACGGCAGGAGGAAGCATCACCTTGTCATCCGAGCCTGAAGCACGCATGTTCGTAAGTTTCTTCGTCTTGCAGATATTTATGTTCAAGTCGTTCTCGCGGGTATGTTCCCCGACCACCTGACCTGCATAGATCTCCTCCCCGGGTTCCACGAAGAATTTTCCCCTGTCCTGAAGCTTATCCATAGAATAGGCCACCGAAAGACCTGTTTCGAGAGAGACGAGAGACCCGTTGGTCCGCATCTCTATCTCCCCCTTGAAAGGTTCATAGCCTTTATATCTGTGGGCCACCACCGCCTCTCCCTGGGTAGCGGTCATCAGGTTGGAACGGAGTCCCATCAGACCTCTGGAAGGGATGTCGAATTCCAGATGGGTCCGGTCCCCTCTCTCCTCCATATGCATAAGTGCGGCCTTGCGGCGTGTGGCGATATCTATGGCCTTGCCCACCATATCGGTAGGAACGTCTATCGTCAGACATTCTATAGGTTCGCAGCGCACCCCATTGATGTTTTTGTCCAGCACCTTGGGCTGTCCCACCTGAAGTTCGAACCCCTCACGACGCATGGTCTCGATAAGGATCGAGAGATGGAGAATGCCTCGCCCGTACACTATGAACGAATCGGCGCTGAGTCCTTCCTTCACGCGGAGAGCGAGATTCTTCTCGAGTTCCTTGTCCAGTCTCTCCTTCAGATGGCGGGAAGTGACGAACTTACCCTCCCGTCCGAAGAAAGGGGAGTCATTTATGGTAAAGAGCATACTCATGGTAGGTTCATCCACGGAGATGGGGGGAAGGGCCTCGGGATTCTCCAGATCGGCGATGGTATCCCCGATTTCGAAGTTCTCGATACCCACCACTGCACAGATGTCACCGCTGCCCACCGAATCGGCCTTGGCCTTGGCCAACCCCTCGAATACCATCAGATCCTTGATTTTCTGTTTCTCGACGGACCCGTCCTTCTTGCAGAGGGAGATCATCTGCCCGGCTTTCAGCGTACCCCTATGCACTCTGCCTACGGCAATACGCCCTACGTAAGGGGAGTATTCGAGTGAGGAGATGAGCATCTGCGGAGTTCCCTCGAGGTATTCGGGCTCCGGAATCTGTTCGAGAATGGTATCCAGCAGAGGGGTTATGTCATTGGTGGGAGTCTTCCAGTCAAGAGACATCCATCCCTGCTTCGCACTTCCGTACACGGTCTTGAAATCCAGCTGGTCCTCGGTGGCGTTCAGGGAGAACATCAGATCGAACACCTGTTCGTTCACTTCATCGGGACGGCAGTTGGGCTTGTCCACCTTATTGATGACCACGATAGGCTTCTTCCCCATCGAGATGGCCTTTTCGAGAACGAAGCGGGTCTGCGGCATCGTGCCTTCGAAAGCATCCACCAGCAGGAGCACACCGTCAGTCATATTCAGTACACGTTCCACCTCTCCGCCGAAGTCGGCGTGACCCGGAGTGTCGATGATATTGATCTTGGCGCCCTTGTAAGGCACCGAAACGTTTTTCGAAAGAATGGTGATACCCCTTTCCCTCTCGAGGTCATTGTTGTCCAGTATCAGGGCTCCGAGATTTTCCTGTCCCCTGACAAGTTTTGCCTGATAAATCATACGGTCCACGAGTGTGGTCTTTCCGTGGTCCACGTGCGCGATAATCGCTATGTTACGAATGTTCTGCATCGCTGCTTTTCTAAAAACAAACTCCTGACGAGGAGCATCGGTACTTTATTTTGAAGGCGCGAAGGTAATGGTTTTTTT
>DCIQ01000184.1 GCA_002317435.1 Bacteroidales bacterium UBA1722
CTTTCGGTTTCGCTCCGGTCAGTTTAGAGAGAGGAGTGCTTCTGTCGGTGTGAAGTCTGTATCCTGGGTTACGTGACCACCTTTATAAATCGTGGATCATCATTATGTCAAGATTGATTATCAAGTGAATAACTCGTCGCATGTGATAACCTTTCGGATTTTTCCGTTGAAAGGCCTCCGGCTGACCTGCGGGGAGGCCCGTCGAAGGCTTACGTTGATTTTATGGAGATAATAACCGGGCTGTCGAAAAATATCCGTAATTTCGCCTTGCCTATTGATAATAGCCGATGTCCATAGAGTCAGTTCATATTATGCCGATTGTTGGAGAGAAACCTTCGCAATATGCAGAGAGGCTTGGCAGGGAGTATGCGGACACGTCATTCCAAAAGGACAAAAAGCATAAAGGTCAATTCTTCACTCCGCTTGTCATTTCTATGTTTATGGGGAATCTTGCCATACCGTCAGGAAAAAAAAGTGTGTCTGTCCTTGACCCCGGATGCGGACTTGCCATTCTTTCATGTTCGTTGATTGAACATCTTGTTGAATCTTCCTGCCCGGACAGAATCTCTCTTTCGCTATATGAAACAGACAAGAATGTGGTCCATTTGACGGAACTGGTGCTTTCTTTCCTTCACCGATATTGTGAAGGACTGGGTGTGTCGCTGTACTATCAGTTGAATAAGACTGATTTCGTATTGGAGAAGTGTGAATGTCTGGATGAAGATGACTCCCTTTGGGGCGGGGTGTCCCTGACAGATAAATTCGATTATATCATTTCCAATCCGCCATATTTCAAACTTGCAAAGGATAATATACATACACGGTCATGTGCCAGTATTGTAGATGGTCAAACCAATATTTATGCGTTATTTATGGCCATCTGTTCAAAAATGCTTGAGGATGACGGCCAAATGATTTTCATTACTCCAAGAAGTTTCGCTTCCGGCAGGTATTTTCAGTCGTTTCGGGATTTCCTGTTTCACCATGTTCTCATAGACCTGATTCATCTGTTTAATACTCGGAAAGATACCTTCTCCAAGGATGAGGTACTTCAAGAACTTGTAATTATGAGGATGCATCCTGTACGGGAAATTTCCACAGTTACAGTTTCTTTCAGTCAGGGCATACGGGATTTGAATGAACCTTATCAGAAGGAATACAAGGCTTCGGATATTGTGGATGTGACAAGTAACGAGAAAGTCGTATTTCTGCCAGTTGACGGGCGGGACGAAGCTATTTTGAAACTTTTCCGTTCGTGGAATGGAAATATGGAGCAGTATGGCATCAAGATTTCCACCGGGCCTGTGGTTGCATTTCGAGCATACGATTTTATTGTCAGCGAGTCGGGACAAGACACTGTGCCTCTGTATTGGTTACATAATGTGGTTAAAATGCTGTGTGATCATCCCGTGCAAAAGAAGGACAAGGGACAGTATATCAAGGTGACTCCGGAGACGATGGCGATGCTTCTTCCTAATAAGAACTATGTGTTGCTCAGAAGATTCAGTTCTAAGGACGACAGTAGTCGTTTAGTCGCAGCTCCTTATTTCGGCAACATGTCTCAAAATGAATTTGTCGGAATTGAGAACAAACTGAACTATATATACAGACCGAAAGGTCACCTTCGCAGAGACGAAGTTATGGGGCTTACCGCTCTTTTGGACAGTGAGTTGTTTGATGCATATTTCCGAACTTTCAATGGGAATATAAACGTGAGTGCAACAGAACTGCGAATGATGCCACTCCCTCCGATTGAGACCATACGGGATTTTGGGCGGAAGATTATATTGAGAAACGATTATTCCATCGATTACATCAATGAGTTAATTCTGGAATACTTTAAAATCCGATAGCAATGAGCAAAATTATTGAGGCGCAGGAAATTCTGGAAGCATTAGGCCTGCCGGTAGCACAACAAAACGAAATGTCTGCGCTGACTTTATTGGCACTATGCGATATTAAAGAAGATACACCTTGGAGTGAGGCCAAACGACAGAGCATAGGAGTTACAAAAGGAATAATGGCCTTTATGGAGGAAAACTATCGCAAGGGAAAGCCTTATGCACCGAATACGCGGGAGACAGTACGCCGCCATGTGCTTCATCAGTTTATCCAAGCGGGAGTCGTGAACTATAATCCTGATGATCCGTCTCTTCCGGTAAATAGTCCGAAAGCCCATTACTCCATTACTGTAGAGGCATTGGAAGTCATTCAGGCATACGGTACCGGGAATTGGAACAGCAGGATTCAGCAGTTTGCTGTAGAGTATATACATCTGCGTGACAGGTACGCCGCTGAGAGGGATATGCATCGTATTCCCCTTAACATAGAGGGGAATGAGTATTATCTGTCTCCCGGTATTCACAATGAAGTACAAGCCGCCGTCGTAGAAGAATTTGCTCCACGCTTTGCACCCGGTGGAAAACTATTGTACATCGGAGATACGGAAGATAAAGATCTATACGTAAATACGGCGGGGCTTGAAGCACTTCATCTGCCGATTACCGAACATTCAAAACTTCCTGATATCGTTATCAGCGACGAGAAACGCGGTTGGCTCTTTCTCGTTGAAGTCGTGACATCTCACGGACCGGTGTCTGCCAAGAGAGTGGTCGAGCTGGAAGAGTTCACTAAAGATTGTCCTTACGGCATTGTTTATGTGACGGCTTTCCAGAATGCGAGGGACTTCAAAAAGCATGTGGATGATATCGCTTGGGAAACAGAAGTTTGGCTGTCGGATACGCCTGACCATATGATTCACTTCAATGGTGATCGTTTTATCGGTCCGAGAAAGCAGTGAGACTATCTGATACTCTATGGAATCCACAGGATTCCGCCCTCGTTAACAGAGGGGCTTGTATCCTCAAACATCTTTCATAAATCTTTACCAAGTTATTTTTTACCGATTGCTTAACTTTGAAACCCGGTGTAACCGATAACGGATGGCTTGTCGACCATTATGACATTCCTGCAGTAGAGAGGGATGAAGACGGATATTTCCCTTCTGTCTTTCAGGTGCTTCCACGGTCGTCTCACTGTTCGGACTGAAGCAGCCGCTGTGCTGGACCGGAGAAGTTCCCGGATCCATATTCGGGAGACAGCATCAGATCAATAGACATCCACGG
>DCIQ01000098.1 GCA_002317435.1 Bacteroidales bacterium UBA1722
ATGGTGCAGACAGCCAGCATGGAAATTTTGTTTTTCCCCGTATAATGAAGTGACAACGCCGTCTTCAGAGCACCTGCGTCGGAGGGGAACCGTGTCACCAAATCATGAAAATCGGATGCGAAAAGGGAGAACACCCCTTCCGCATCCGATATGGAATTGACTTCATAGATGGCCACTGCATCAGAAGGCACTGCACACAGCACTTCAGTCCTGGAATCCGCATCTTCCTTCCCTGCCGTCAGGATCTCGTCAGAGAACAGACGGGCGAAAACAAGGCAGATGGCTGCCAGAAGAATGACAGCCAGAAACGTGCACCAGAAGACAACCTTCCGATTCATATAGCCTCACCCGAAATATGGATACTATTCTTCAGCAGGTTCCGCCTCCACTTCAGCGCAAGGCTTTACCTTGATAAGTTCCACTTCGAAAACCAGCAGAGAGTTTCCGGGGATTCCACGGGTTCCGCGTTCACCGTAAGCGAGGGCAGAGGGAATATAAAGGGTAGCCTTGCCGCCTTCCTTCAGATACTGCAAGCCTTCCGACCAGCCCTTGATGACACCGGTGAGAGGGAATTCGGCAGGTTCTCCCCTGTCATAGGAAGAATCGAACTTCTCGCCGTTCAGCAGTTTTCCTTCGTAATGAACGGTAACGGTATCTTTCGGACCGGGATTGACACCTTCACCTTCCACCTCTATCCTGTACTGAAGGCCGCTTTCGGTCTCCACGACACCTTCTTCCGTCTTGTTCTTGGCCAGGAAATTCTCCCCGTCAATCTTGGATTTCTCCACGACATACGTAGCTCTCCTCATGACATACTGGTTGAGGATTTCCATGCTGCCGTTCACATTCTCATCGGTCTCCTTTCCATCGAACAATGCGAAGAATCCCTTGGTGAATTCGCTGTAATTCAGCTCACCGATATTGGAACCCTTGACGAAGTTGGCAGCCCACAAACCGAGGGCATAACTCACTGAATCTATCTGTGTCGGAGTGACTTCGGGCATACGGTCACCTTTGTTGATTTTGGAGTGGCATGATGAAAGAACCACCATACCGGCTAAGCAGACCACTGCTGCAAATCTGATTTTTTTCATTTTGAATTTATTAAAAGGTTTATTGACATTGTTTCCTGAATT
Source organism: Bacteroidales bacterium UBA1722 (assembly GCA_002317435.1). GTDB lineage: Bacteria > Bacteroidota > Bacteroidia > Bacteroidales > UBA932 > Minthomonas. Next base: position 1,137 of record DCIQ01000098.1, read on the forward strand.
TTTTCCTTACCTGATTTCCGGTAAGCCTTACGGCAATCATCCCTCCGACGGCGGCGACCACGGAGGTAATCAGGACCGAGGCTTTCCCGACATCTATCATGGCCTGGTCGGAATATGCCAGACCGTCTATGAACAGCGACATGGTGAACCCTATCCCCCCGAGGACACCGATGGCCAGAAGCTGCTTCCACGCAGTGCCTTCCGGCAGTTTGGCCAGCCCCGTCCGGACCGCAATCCAGCTGAACAGGAATATGCCGAGAGGCTTCCCGACGAAAAGTCCGAAAAAGATACCGAGGGATATGGGGGCCAGATATTCTGAATGAAACGCATCCCCGCCGAAAACGACACCGGCGTTCGCCAGGGCGAAAATGGGCATTATGAGGAAATTCACCCACGGCTGGAGGGCCACCTCGAACCGGCTCATCATAGGGTTCGCCCGATCCACCTGGTCGTTCAGGCGATGCAGGACCGTAAGCTGCTCCGGATTCGCGAACACATCCACCCCACCGTTCGAGTTCTGTTTGAATTTCTCGACCAGGGAGGATGCGGACACATAGAACCTCACTTCGTTTATTTTCGTCTTGGACGGTATCGTTATCGCCAGAAGCACTCCCGCCACCGTGGCATGGACACCTGATTTCAAAACAAAGAACCACAGGAACAACCCGCCGATAATATAGGGAATCGGAGAGTCCCATCTCAGTCTGTTGAAGAGCAGGAGTATGCAGAACACCGCCATGGCGTATCCGAGATAGACGAGACTGATGGCATGGGTGGGATAGAACAGCGCCAGAATTATGATGGAGCCGAGGTCATCCACTATGGCCAGCGCAGTAAGGAACACTTTCAGCCCTGTAGGACACCTGTCGGACAGCATGGCGAGCACCGCTATCGCGAAAGCGATATCGGTCGCCATCGGAATCCCCCAGCCGTTCGAAGACGGAAGACCGGAATTGAACAGGGAGAATATCAGCGCGGGGCACAGCATCCCGCCCACCGCAGCGAATATGGGGAGCATGGCCTGCTTGGGGCTGGCGAGTTCGCCCACCATCATCTCACGCTTGATTTCGAGCCCTACCATAAAGAAGAACACCACCATAAGGGCGTCATTCACCCATTCCCCGACGGTCATCAGAAGGTTGAAATTGCCGAAGGCAATACCGGCCTCTATCTCCCAAAAGGAGAGAATCGGTCTCAGTGCGGGGATATTCGCCGTGAGCAGAGCGATGACGGCACATACCATCAGCACCACACCTCCGGCCGCCTCGCTCCTGAAGAATGAGTAAAAGACCGAACGGGCTGATGATATGTTGTTTTTCACCTTGTTCATAGCACGATAGACCAATCAGATATAAATTGCAAATATATATGTCCCGATGAAAAAAAACAAACCTGTTTCCATCCCCCGGGGACATAATTCTACCCTATCCCTTCCTTCATTATGTCGTGGATGTGGACCAGACCCGCATAGCGTCCTTCCTTGAGCACGAGAACGGAGGTGATCTCATTTTTCTCCATAATCTCCAGGGCATCGACGGCGAGGGCGCCCACATCTGTCTGCTTGGGATGGACGGACATTATATCCCGGGCAGTGAGTCCGCCAAGGTCTCCGCCCCGTTCGACCATCCGCCTGACGTCTCCGTCCGTTATTATTCCGAGTATCTCATCGTCATCGAGGACCACCGTCGCACCGAGCCTGTGCGCAGATATATTTATTATGGTATTCTGAATCGATTCTCCCGGAGAGACACACGGCCTGTTGGTACCGTCGAACACATCCTCCACCTTCATATATAACCTCTTGCCGAGGGAACCTCCCGGATGGTACCGGGCGAAATCCTCCTTTCCGAACCCCTTCATCCGGGAAAGGGTCACGGCGATGGCATCCCCGATCACCAGCTGGGCCGTAGTGCTCACGGTAGGGGCGAGATTATTCTGGCACGCCTCTTTCTCCACAGGCACATATATCACATCATCAGAGTGATGCGCGAGATAGGAATCCATATTGGAGACCATTCCGACCAGATAGTTCCCGGCATTCCTTATGAAAGGAACAAGCCTTTTCACTTCCTGGGTGTTCCCGCTCTTGGAAATAAGCATCACCATGTCATCCTTCTGCACCATCCCCAGATCTCCGTGAACGGCATCCGCACAATGGAGAAAAATGGCCGGTGTCCCGGTAGAATTCATAGTGGCGACTATCTTGCTGGCTATTATCCCGCTTTTCCCGACTCCGGATACGATTATCCGCCCCCTGCACTGCGACAGCTTTTCGATGACGGTGGTCAGCGGGCCGTCCGCCATCTTCCTGAGATTTAGTATGGCACGTCCCTCTTCTTCGATGACAGACAGTGCCGACGATGATATTTCGTGTCTATTTTTTGTCATAAATGTTTTGCATATACTGAATTTATGCCTAACTTAGTCATCACATAGAAACGTGCAGTGCGGACGGAACTTCCGGACATCTCTCCGAACGGAAAGGGATGTGTTCCGGAATCATTTGGACAACACTTGTTTCCGTGACAACTTTAAGCGACAAAGGTAATAAAATATGAGAATTTCTTCTGAAGAATTACACCGTAAGTTAAAAGAGTTTTTCGGCTTTGATTCTTTCAAGGGTGAACAGGAAGAGATTATTATGAATC
>DCIQ01000006.1:0-15454 GCA_002317435.1 Bacteroidales bacterium UBA1722
CGTCAGGTGAGAAGCCTCTCGACGTTGGAGTCGCTGGCGAACAGGATTTACACCGAAAGGATGGAAGCCCGTTTTGGGGAGGAGGAGAGGGAGGAGTTCAATGCCTTCGCGAAGCTCGGGTCGCCTCCGGGTGGAGCGCATCCTAAGACGCTGATTGCACTCAGCGATGACAACGACACCATTATTTCAGGACAGACCGACCCGGTACCGGGGTATACCCAGTATATCCTCAAGTTCAAGGAGGATTACTCCGTCCCGTCATCTGAACTTGAATATATCTACTACCTGATGGCACGAAAAGCCGGAATCAACATGATGCCGTGCCGTCTATACTGGATACGCGGGAACGCTCATTTCCTCACGGAAAGGTTTGATCGTAGAGATGGTCAGAAAATACTCTCCCAGACGATGGCGGCCCTCGCCCCGGGAGCTTCGGATTACGAGAACCTCTTCTTTCTCTGCCGCTCGCTGCACCTTTCGGAGGAGGAAAGGGTTGAATTGTTCCGCAGGATGTGCTTCAACATCGTGGCAGGCAACACCGACGACCACAACAAGAACTTTTCGTTCCTGATGTTCCCCGACGGTCACTGGGAACTCTCGCCGGCATACGACATTATGTTCACGGCCAACGTCTGGAAGGATGCTGATGCTGACACCCATTCGCTGGGCGTAAGCCAGAGGAGGTGCTATTTCACGGCGGATTATCTCCTTCAGTTCGCAGAGGACTTCGAGATAGAGAATCCCGAGGCCGTTCTTCGTGAGGTATGCATCGCCGTATCGGACTTTCCTTCCATTGCTGGAGAAAACGCTCTGCCCGAATCTTGGATAGAAAAGATTTCCGGGGCTCTGAATTCGGTATTTCCGGACCGGAAAGATTACAACAGGTAAACATAACAGACTGATGGTGAAAATGCGCTGCGTTGTAGAGCGCATCACATATCAGAATCCGGAAAATGGATATTGCATCCTCAAGACCAAGGTCAAGGACTATTCCGACATGGTAGCTGCCGTGGGTAATCTTCTTGAGGTGAATCTGGAGGAGAAGCGGTACTGGACAGTGTCTGTCGTTTTGAATTTGATGTGAAGGGACTTGCTCGGTTTATAACAGTACACGAAAACGGCAGCATTTCAGTCACTCATATCATGCCTCACCTTATCGGCGTGGCAGTCGGCACGATGCGTGGAATTCTCATCGTAAAGACAGCCGGAACGAACTTATCAAAGTTCCCGGTCCCGCTTCGATGGTCTGCATCGCCGGCTTCCTGAAAGCTCTGGAGCAGGGTCTCCTGCATGAAGGAGATGTGGTGTCGGTGAATATGGAAGAGGGGTCGGCACGGGCAGGGTGGTTCAGGGAGATTGTGGGGGAGGGGTGTTGATTCGTGACTGTACGCCATATTGTTCCCGATATGGCGTACAGTGGTTTCAGCTGTTACGGTTAAAACGCATTTCGAAGGCCATTTCTCTGATTTCATCCAGCCACTGCAGAATCTCTCGGGGAGGAGACAGTGTCCGGTCATTATCGTATTCCTGAATCAAGGCTGAAGCCAAAAGGGCGAATTCGCGTTCCAGAGAGGTGGGGAATACACCTTTGTCATCAGTATTTATCGAAACGCAAATATGGTGGGGTGTCTTCGTTCGGTCGGATGGCAATGTATAGAATGAGGTGACAGGATGCTCGCAGAACTGTTGTATGTCTCCAATTTTGTAGTTGGATGTAGGGTTGCTCTCTATGGAGATCTCCTTATGTTCAATTTCTGAAAGCACTTTCTCCTGCAGAGATACTATCAGGTTGATGAGATCTTCGGACAGTTCCACTTGATCATATTTCTGTCCTTCGCATTTGACTGTGTGATTGTAATGGTACAGATGATTCAAATAGCGTGCAGTCCGTATTTTTCGAGCATTGCGTAGTTCGGGGGAGATTTCATCCAGATGAGTGCGTTCCCAAGGGGTCGCCCGCGAGTATTTGTATACTCCATCAATCTCTGTGTATAACTCGGGATCATCCCCGCGGAGCATACAGGCTTGATAATAGGTTAAGGGAGACATTTCACTGAAAAATCGTCCGTACAGCGGGTTGAAATACTTAAGAAAAAGCCGTTCCAGAGAGCCTTGGACCTTCTCGAACCCGTCCAATTCATTGCTCTCTGAAAGCATGAATGCGATATTGTCCAATATGCACTGTTTCGGCATGGCTATTTTCCAATGTCGTTTCTGATAGTAGTTCCTGACATCAGTGCCGAGAACCAGACCATGTCCGATCCGGTCACCGCTGCCCAATCGGAGGAACAATACGGCTTCCCGCACAGCACGTAATCCGTCCACTATATCGTAAAAGTCTTCACCGACGTGATAGGTCACTCCCAGAGGAGGTAAAGGTCTTTCCAACATAAACGGAGGGTGATTGCTCTCCCTAAGAAAACGGAAAGCATGAGCGAATACCTCCGGACGGCAGAAAAGCTCTGAACTGGCGGCATCGATACCTGCTATCCGTTTCGCTGAATGGTGGTTGAAATGCCGTAGCGTATCCAAAGCCATGGCTTGCTTTTTGACTTCGGCACGGACTTCCCAGTTCCGCGGATGCTGCAAATGTTCACTACAGGTTTTGTATTCCTTATCCTTTTTCTTGATGAAATGAAACACATAATCCCAGGGGTTTGGAACCGATTCATTGTTCTTTGAAAACAGGTGGGATAAATCTCCGCTGATAAAATGTGCTATATTGTCCAAGTATCTGATTAATAACGTATTGTGTAAAGATGAGCTCTTCGGGGTAATACGTGTCTCCATATAGCGTTTTCCTGGGTAATTACTCGAGGTACAGGAACCTACGGAACTGCAGATGGCAGTCTGGAGCAACAAATGTTCATATACCGACCCTTCTTTCAGGAAATGGCTTTTTCGGTATTCATAATCGTTGAAATTACCGAATCCCACATAATCATTGGTCTGTACCAATTCCCTCTGAAACTCGTTTTTGATGAGGAGATAGGCATACAGCAGAGAAGACAGGATGCCATCGGGATCTTCGTCACGGTAGATTTTTTTAAATGTGCAATACATAAGCCGACGCTCCCCGCTCATCATAAATACTATGTCGGTGTCAGGATTCGCGGAGGAAAAATCACCATTCCTCAGGAGCGCGTAATCTATGATGACTTTGTCATTCGAAATGGTGTGATAGTGGCGGGCATACATCAGTTTCACCGTATTGATACAGGAGATTATTTCGGCCAGATAACCGAATATGGCGGTGTCTGACTTAACTCTCAGTATGTCCAGAAGTTTATTGATATCGAGGAGCCGGTCCGTACAAATGTCCTGCACCGAATACAGAAAGAGGAACAAACGGATGGCCGCAGCTTTGATGACATTTGTGTAAAGAGAACATGTCTGGCCGGATGAGGTGGAATACCATGCCCGAGGATATTTTGATGATTTGAATTCTTTGGAATTGAACCTTTTGTAGCGTTCTGACACGTCATTCATCAGGCTCAGCCAACTCAGTTCCGGTGCAAATCCTGTTCCTTTCAGATGGTTGTGAATGTCCGCCATCCGTTTGCCATACAGATTCCGGAGGGCGGAATTGTCGTGATCTATGATAGCGGGCCAGGAAAAAAAACTTCGCTGGCGTCCGTATACGGCATCAGAAGAGGCGAGAAATGCTGTAGTGAATAAATCTTCTCCAAGAAGATAAGAGATTTCCTGCCATTTGAGCAAACAATCAAAACGGCACACCGGACTCTCGCTGCGGCTGATCAGCACTTCGGAGGCAAAATGGAGGGGAACATTGAACACATTCTTGCCGGAGGCATATCTCAGTGAACTGCATTCACCTCCCTGCATCCATACGGAAGACGCCATTCCGAAAGCTGCCTCGGCCTGATTTTTGGTGAAGGTGGGACTGGCATGGAGATACATCGGGTTATAGGTGTCGGAGGTGATGTCAGTTGTCGGCATAGATTGTCCGACCCGGTAGCGGGCAAGCATCTGACGGATCATCTCGTCTGCTGACTGCTCATTGAAGAGTACTTTCAATGTATCGCGTAATGCACCCATATAATTGATTACCTTTTCATGAAATCCTATATTACTGCCTGTTCTTGGTCAAAGTCATTTATTATTTTTTCCAGTTCATCCTTAGTTATTAATCTACCATTATCCTCAATTTTCTCAAGTATGAATTGATAAAGTGGCTCTGAATCACTGATGTTTTCAGGTTTGTGTGAATGAAAATATCGGCCTGTTCTTCGAGTTATTCCTTTACTGATACTGAAATAGAATTCAAGAATGCTTCGGGGTATAGGGGTGGTGGAGTTGAGTTTATTGGCGAACCGTTGGCTTTCCATCATCGGAATGTTGGATTTTTGAATTGGCGATTTTTCCGGTTCGGTACTATTGCTGGAAACTTTCGATTGTTGGGTGTTTTTTTCGTTGAAAGTCACAGGAGCGAGCATTGGGTCGTCCATATTTTTCAGTAGTTCTATCACATAACCTATATAATTGAAATTCATATCCCGACATTCAACTTCTTCAGGTACTGAAAGCCTTTCTTTGATATGATATGAGAAAACTGCACCGAAGAAACATGTCAGGTTTTCTCTCAGTGTGTAATCTCCTCTAAAAATATTTTCCGAGGTAATCTTTTCATACATGTAATGGATGAAATCATCGCATAACTCATAATTTCTGGGACAGACCCAATCCCTCCATTTCCAATTCTGGTCATTGTCGATATTGGGGGTCGAACCTGTGTTCCGTATCGCATCATCCCACGTGTCGAAATTATCTATGCATGCATTATGGTTGGAGTAATATGACGATTTCAGGAACTGTGACCAAAGAGAATTCTGGCCGTCTTCCAGGATCCGGTTGATGATATCCTTTCCCAAATGTTTCTTGAACTTATTGTAACATGATTTGATGTCAATGATATTATAGAAAAATAAGAAAGGGTCAAATCGGACTTTTCGTTGTACAGGTTGACCATTTTCTATCTCATTGATGATGTCGCCGGAGCATAACATCAGGAATTCCAGAGTCCGTTTCTGTTCACTGTCACCTTCTGCAAGTTTACGCATTTTATCGAACAGGATGGCAGCATCGCTCAGACCGGACAGCGAATCGGTTTTATTCTCCGGTACGTTGTTCTTCGTACTGGCATCATAGAAAGAAGAATTATATAATGACCCGCCTATGAGTGATTTGTACGATTCGAACTGACTATTGTAATAACCGCTCCATTTTATGGTGATGACAGTTTTGATGATGAAAAGGAAATATTTTTGATTCAGCGGCAGACTGAAACCGGATAGCCAAGTCAGGAGGGCATTGATGTCCCCCGATGAGATGTCTTTTTTATTGAGAATGTTCCAAATACAAAGGTCATCCGGTGATATGGCAGCATCATTTTTCAGGTTCTTGCACTCATCAAATGCTGATTTCAACACGTACAGGATATAGGCGTTGAAATCTTTGGGAGAGGAATAATTCGACAATAAATCCAGTTTATGTCGCAACTCGGCATTCAGGTGTTCATAACAGAATTCGTGAAAGAAATAGTCGTTAAATCTGCTGCGATTATCGAGGATATCATCCTTCATGTATAAAAGCATGCTCAAAAAATGAATCGATTTGCGAAGATTCCGGGGGACTATCAGACTGGGGAATTCTCCGTCATTGAAAAAAGTATAACCGGTTTTCTCAAACAGCAGCCCCACTATCGTATCAGATAAATTATGAGGCGAATTATACCATTTGCCTTCCCCGTCCAGATGATATTGAGCCTTGATGATTTTGTCCCCTTCCGGCAAACGGATCCGGTTCGCCGTAGGGACGAGTTTGGCCAGATAATTGTCGGACATGGCGTCCACATCTGTTTTCGCCTCTGTCTCCTTCTTCATCAGAATTTCATATTCACCGTACAGGGATAACCTTTTCAGACTTGACATCTGGTCCAGATTAATGGCCATAAGAATGAGAATATTGGGTTGAATCAGATATTTCCGGATCCATTCCATCATACTGACTGCGGTGGATGTATTGAGATCCAAATCATCAATGCACACTATCAATTTAGTGTTTTCTTTAGCCCTTGTCACTTTCATATACTCCTCCACCAACTCGAATACATCTTTCTTCAGCTGCAGCGAACACTTGAGCTGCTCCAATTGTTCCAAATCATCCTCATTGTCGTTCTTTTTGGACTCGAGCTTTTTGAAACTGTGCTGGGCTCTCGTAAGAGCATTATAGAAATCCTGTCGATCAGATCTTTCGATTTCCTGAGAGGTGGTGTGTTCCGATTTCTTCTGGAATTCAGAATAAATTCTGGCGATGAATGCTCCGATGATATTGTAGTCGGTGCTGAAAAAAGAGGGATCTATCGGTGGAAATCTGACAAAGCCGAATGTGTGGCCGCCGGTAGAATCTGTGATTGGATTACTTACCAGCCAGTTGGCGAACGAAAGCATACAGGAGGTTTTCCCTGTTCCGCGGTCACCGATGAAAGCTATGATGTTATTGATGTTTTCATATGCTTCTTTTTTGTATTCTTCTTTTACGCGCCAGCTTTCACTGCAGTACCGTTCGACCAGAGCGCGGGCTTGTTCGTATTGGGAAGAGAACAGACCATCGGTTTCACGCTGGCCTTCCTTGTTAATGTTAATATGCACCGTCGATTCTCTGCCGAGAATATGTGTTATTTCCAGTTTTTGTCCCATATTCGTATAGTATTAAGTGAGCGGTAAAAATCAAATGGAGAAAGTATCATGAAAGATTTTTAAGGATGGATTGGTTCACCGATGGTTATGTTTCATCACTATACCGTCAGTTTTTCCTGTCTTTTGAGCAATTCCGCCTTGAGGGGATCTATCGATCGAAGTTTGCCGTACAGACTCTCCCATTCGTTATCGCCCTGTCTCCGATAGGCCTTGATGGCGAATGCCAGATGGGTAGAGTCATATTTATCCAATGTTTTACTTATTTCCATACAATTTTTGATGGTACGATAGGATTCTTCAAGTAACGTCTGACGCTCGATATGGTCGTTTGCAGGCAGCAGTTCCGCTTTTGCGTTGAGGGATCCGGAAAGATTGTACAGGTAAGAAGTGTCATTGGGATTCATAACGATGGCCCGTCTGATGTACTCGATGGACGTGTCGAGGTACTCTGGTCTTCTGGTGGTGCCATAAGCACCGTAATAGAGTCTGTTGATCTGATTCCATACACCGTCCGGAACGACACCGTTGGAATCCTTGACGGCCTCGCCATAACGACAAATGATGTCGATATATTCCTCCTCCATGTCATTCTTATTCAGATAACTTATCAGCGCTCCCATATATTCCACTTTCTTCTGGCAGGACACATTGGAAGTGAAGAAGTATTCCATCTCTTTTATCATCATATTACCGGCTTCTAGAGAGCCCATCGCTGCGACCTGCTCGACATAGTAGTCCAGAAATTTCAGTTTGTTCACCGTTCCTTGAAGCTTGGACATCGCTTTTTCCGCCATAGTCACATTTCTGCTGGCCAATGCCAGCTGAAACGCCGTGTTAGGGTCAATGTCGCTGAGGTCGGCGGTATCTGATGTGGCGGCATTAATTGTATCACTATTGAGCTTTTCTTCAATGGCCGACACCCTTTTTTTAAGTTTTTCTATTTCTGCGACGAGAGCAGAATCTGTTGGTGCCTTTTTCGGGGAAGGTGCCGACGCGTTTTGTGGAACTGTACCGATATCGCTTCTGCCCAAAAATTGTTTGACCGTTTCCTGCACAGATATGATAGCATTACCAAACGCCAGCCATTTGTAAGTGATAAAAGGCTCGGACTGGATGAAGTTAGGAATCTGTATCTGTCTGGACGAACTCAAAAGTATAATCTTCTTTCCTTTGGTGATGCATACCCCCAACATGAGACATACGAAGAAATCGATTCGGCTGATGTCCGCGATACACAAATCGTAATTGTCGACGGAAGGGACTGTATCGCTGTCGGAGGTGAGTTGCTCCACATGGAATGAATCGGGCAATGCTTTCAGAACACAATCGGTGAAAACCGCTCTGTATTGTTCGCCGACAGGAGAAATGTAACAAGCCCCGTATTTCAGAGATTCTGTCTGAATCTGCGCTTCCTGGATGTCTGTAGGAGATTCGGTCCCATTCACACCTGTCATTACTGTTTTTGAGGTTTTAGCTGGCATAATTATATGGTTTTTATATTTTTAATAGCTGACAAGACACGAATTGACATACAAATCGAAATATGTTCATCAGTTCGAGATAAATTCAAATCAGTACCCCACGCGAATGTAATCAAAAAGAATTAATAATCTACTGGCTCGGATGGAAATCTTTAAACGCCTTGCAGATGTCGTCGTTCCGACTGCCTTTGAAGCAGCCAGCAAGGTTGAGCGCCTGAAGGAATGCACTCTCGTGAAGACCATCGCCGCTGACAATGGTCTTCAGTCTGTCGACCATTGCGGGGTGATTTTACTCGTTTTTTCCCCCGAATCGATGCTTTTTATGCCATACGGGGGAGAAATGCGACAAATCTCCCCCGATGAGTAAACAAAAGCATCTGATCGAGATATCCCCGTCCACAAGAATGATATGCTGCGATACTGTAAACATTTTTACTACCTTTGTGAAAATATGTACCGACAGATATGACACGTATAATCATCATCGCCGCCATCTATCTGATAACTCCCGTCCTGATATCCTGGGCCTTCCCCAGATGGATGCCGCTTCAGAAGATAGGGACAGTCATCGCGGCATACGCGATAGGAATAATAATGGCTCTCACAGGATTCGTAAGTTTCGCCGCCGGTTCGGCCGAGGCTGCCACCATGTCCAAACTCCAGTCCACCATACAGAGCATCGCCGTGCCGCTGGCCATCCCCCTGATGCTTTTCAACTGTGATTTCAAACTGTGGACCAAATCGCTGCCCAAGACGGTGGCGGCACTGCTGGGAGGACTTCTGGCCGTCATAATCGCGATAATCGCCGGATTTTTCGTATTCCGTGAGAGCGGGATAGACAACTTCCCGAACGTGGCAGCCATGATGACCGGCATATATACCGGCGGGACCATGAATTTCTTCGCGCTTGGAAGTGCCCTCAATGTGGACCCGAACACCATCACCATCACATACACTTTCGAGATGCTGATCACCTTCCCCCTGATCATGTTCATCGTGGGAGGCGGATACAAATTCTCCAGAAAACTGCTTCCCTTCGCGGATGAAAGTGTCTCGGTGAGTGAAAATGACAACGACAGGGCCCGTTCCATCGTGGAGAACGGAATAGAAAACTACAGGGGAATGATCAGATGGGCCACCTTCAGGAAGACACTTCTGGGCCTGCTGCTCTCCGTCCTGTTCCTCGCCATAGGTGCCGGAGTCGCCCTGCTGACCACCGGAAAACTGAACGAACTGGCAGTGATACTGACCATCACCACACTCTCCATCATCGCCTCCTTCTCCAGGAAAGTGCGTGAACTTCCCCGCACTTTCGAACTGGGGATGATTTTCATCCTGCTGTTCAGTGTAGTCGTGGCCTCGCAGTTCGATATATACAGCATAGATGCGAATGCCTTGAACATAGGACTCTTCATCCTGTTCGTGATGCTGGTGTCCCTTACGCTGCATATCCTTTTCTGCCGTGCCTCCAGAGTGAGCGGAGACCTGTTCACCGTGGCCCAGGTGGGGCTTTTCTGTTCCCCTCCGTTCATACCCCCCGTAGTAGGTGCGATGGGTAACAAGAAAGTCCTCATCAGCGGTATCGTAATCGGCCTGGTGGGATATGCCGTAGGCACTTACCTGGGGGTCATGATGGCTGAATTGCTGAAGGTATTATAAATGGCTTAATTCACCGGTATCAAATGAGATTGAAGATATCATTGGCTGCCATGTCGTGGTTTGTGGCAGCGGTATATGCGTACGCTGCGGCAGAATCCGGACCGAGCCGGAAAGTGCCCATGGAACGGAACTATATTAAAACGCTCTCATCGTGTCAGGAGCATGGAGGGAGTTCCATGTGGCAGATGCAGCAGGTCAGTAAAGTCAGCCAGACTCCGGAAACCATATCCGGTCCCGACTGTGACACGCTGGGGTGGATACCTGCCATAGTGCCCGGAACGGTACTCCACTCGCTGGTGAATGCAGGCATCTACCCCGATCCCTATTTTTCGGACAACAACAGACTTGACAAGAACCTGATACCCGATCTCGCATACACCGGTCGGGATTTTTGGGCATACTGGTTCCGCACCACACTTCAGTTTCCTGCTGATATCCATAAGGGAAAGAGAACATGGATGCAGCTTGAAGGCATCAATTATCATTCTGAAATATGGCTAAACGGGAAGCTCGTGACCACATATACCGGGATGTTCTGGGAAGAGAAGGCGGATATCACGGACTTTATCCTCCCCGATAAGGAAAACGTTCTGGCTGTCAAGGTGCTTCCGGTGGATTCGCCGGGTACGCTGATGCCCAAGACATGGGGAGCCACCAACGAATGGCATAATGGAGGTGACGGGTGGATAGGACGTAATATCACCATGCTGATGAGCGTAGGCTGGGACTTCACATTTCATGACGGCATCAGGGACAGGAATACCGGAATATGGAAAAATATCCGGATATACACTACCGGAGATGTGGAACTGGAATATCCGTTCGTAAAGACAGAACTCAGCCATCCCGACTATGAACGGGCGGATGCCACCGTCAGTGTGGAAGCGAGGAATGCATTGGCCGTCCCGGTCTCAGTCAGGGTAGAGGGAGTGATAGAGGGTACCGGTATCCATTTCTCGAAAGAAAGCGTACTCGACCGTGGGGAGAAGCGGGAGATAGTTTTCTCTCCCGAAGAATTCCCCCAGTTAAGGATTGAAAACCCCCGTTTATGGTGGCCTGTCAATAAAGGTAAACAGAATCTGTACACGATGAGACTGCGCGTTCTCTGTGACGGAATTGTATCGGACAGCCTTACGACACGCTTCGGAATCCGGGAAATCCGCGCTGACAGGAACACACCTGACGGTTCCAAGACCTTTTATGTCAATGGAAAGCAGATTTTCATCATGGGGACGAACTGGATACCCGAGGCGATGTGCATCAATTCCGATGAAAGGATGTATGCCGAGCTCCGGTACACAGCCATGACTGGTATAAACATGCTCCGTCTCTGGGGGGGCGGGATTACGGAATCTGATTATTTCTATTCGCTATGCGATGAACTCGGCATTCTGGTGTGGGAGGAGTTCTGGATGACCGGGGATACCCAGCATCCCGTGGATCAGGGTGTATATCTGAAGAATGTGGCATCCGCAGTCAAGAGGACCAGACCGCATCCGAGTCTTGCATTCTATGTGTCATCCAATGAATCATCCTTCACACAGGGTGCTGATGACCTGATCCGGGCACTTGACGGCACAAGGCCATACCAGCATCAGTCGGAATGTGACGGCATACACGACGGAAGTCCCTACAAGCAGGTCAATCCTATGTCATATTATGAGAACACCGCTTCAGAGAGGGGAAGCCGGATAGACGGATTCAACCCTGAGTACGGCGCTCCATGTCTTCCCACCGTTCAGTGTCTCAGAGAGATGATGGACGAAAAGGATCTCTGGCCCATAAATAAGGATGTCTGGGACTACCTTGACGGAAACGGCTTCGACAAGATGACCACTCTCTACAAGGAGATGACCGACTGTTACGGCGAGTCGTCAAATATAGATGAATATGCCCAGAAGGGGCAGTTCGTCGGAGCGGTAAACTATAAAGGTATATTCGAAACATGGAGGTACAATAAACTCCATAGCGGAGACAGGTTCACCTCCGGCTTCCTCTTCTGGTATCACAACAGCCCGATAAGGCAGGTGCAGGGCAGGATGTGGGACTGGTCCCTCGAACCTACGGCCGCACTATTCGCGACCGCGAATGCCACAGAGCCGCAGCATCCTCAGTTCGATTTTCTCAAGAATACGGTGTCCGTGGCGAATGAATCTTTCGAGGACTTCGATGGCTGCCTTCTTGAAGCGACCCTTTATGACTTGTCATCGAATGTGATATGGTCAGCGGAAAAGAAGTTCGATCTGGAAGCGGACAAGACATCCTGCGACCTGATGACCATACCTTTCCCTGATGAGATCACATCGGTCCACTTCATCAAACTGCGGCTGTTCGACAACAGCGGAAAGGAGATAGGCAGTAATTTCTACTGGCGTTCCACAGATCCTTATCTGGGGCCGAAAACCGTTTCAGGTCCATGCACCGGCGGATTTGTGGAGATCAATAACCTGCCTCTGATAAAGTTGGGGGTAAAGCACCGTATCGGTGTCAATGCCGACGGGGAACACTGTGTCACAGTCACGCTGAGCAACAGAAACCGCTCCATCGCTTTCTTCACCAGACTGCAGTGGCTCGGTCCCGACGGCCGTCCCGTCCGTCCCTCATACTATAGTGATAACTTCTTCTGTCTGACTCCGGGTGAAAGCAGAACCGTCACGATATGTAATCTTCCGTCAGACATCGGACACGGCAGTTATACTCTCGTAATAGGGGGTTTCAGACAGAAAGAACAGAGATTCACTGTCGAGTTATAGGCAAATCCGTCATTACAGTCGATTCATCAACGAAACAAGATAAAGTCATGATAACACTAAAAGGTCCGGAATTCTTCCTGCTGGCAGGTCCCTGCGTAGTGGAAGGACGTGAAATAACCAGAGATATCGCCGCGAAACTGAAAGAGATAACTACCCGGCTGGGTGTTCCTTTCGTGTTCAAGGCTTCCTACCGCAAGGCGAACCGTTCGAGCATCTCTTCGTTCACCGGTATAGGGGATGAAGCCGGGCTGGAGATTCTTCAAGGGATAAAAGAAGATTTCGACGTGCCCGTAGTAACAGACATCCATTCACCCCAAGAGGCTGCTGAGGCAGCATCACATAGTATCGATATTCTCCAGATACCGGCCTTCCTGTGCCGTCAGACCGACCTGCTGGAAGCGGCTGCCCGTACGGGTAAATACGTGAATATTAAGAAAGGACAGTTTCTTTCTCCGGAGGCGATGCAGTTCGCGGCTGCCAAGGTCGCCCATTTCGGAAACACCAACATTATGCTGACAGAGCGGGGTACCACTTTCGGGTATTCCGATCTGATAGTGGATTTCAGGGGGATTCCCGAGATGCAGAAGACCGGTTATCCTGTACTGCTGGACGTTACCCACTCCCTCCAGCAACCCAATCAGGGATGCGGTGTGACGGGGGGACGTCCCGATATGATCGAGACACTGGCCAAGGCCGGTATCGCCGCAGGTGCAGACGGACTCTTCATGGAGACCCATCCCGATCCCTCGAAAGCACTCTCGGACGGCGCCAACATGCTCCGCCTCGACCTGATGGAGAATCTTCTCAAGAAACTTATCAGAGTTCGGGAAGCCATTTTGTGAAGTGTCATCCATGGAGACTGTCATTGACCATAAAAAAGGGTTGAAAGCCCTGTCTCCCACATTGGTGCTTCTGGGGGTGTTCTTCGTCGCCGCTGTAGTGGCGGGGGATTTCTATGTGGTCCCCGTCTCGCTGGCGTTCGTGGTAGCGTCTGTATATGCCATCATCATCCTGAGAGGAAACACCCTCGAAGAGAAAATCACTCTCTTCTCGAAAGGGGCGGCCGATCCGAATATTCTCTACATGGTGTGGATTTTCGTTCTGGCGGGGATATTCGCGGCTTCGGCCAAATCCATCGGGGCCGTGGATGCTACCGTCTCTCTCTCGCTGAAGATAGTCCCCCCGGCATTCCTGCCTGCGGGGATATTCCTGGCCACATGTTTCATCTCCATGGCCATCGGTACTTCTGTCGGGACCATAGTCGCTCTGACTCCCGTGGTGACGGGACTCTCTGCACAGATAGGCACCGACACCGCCTGGATGGTCGCCATAGTGGTGGGGGGGGCATTTTTCGGGGACAATCTCTCCTTCATCTCGGACACCACCATCGCCGCCACCCGTACCCAGGGGTGCGATATGCGGGACAAGTTCCTCACCAACCTGAGGATAGTATTGCCTGCGGCAATAATTACATTGTTGATATATGCATTACCCCACATACAGACAGAATCCGTGGAAACTGCCTTGGATGTCCGTTGGTGGCTTGCCGTACCCTATCTGCTGGTCATCGTTCTGGCCCTGTGCGGGATGAGGGTGCTGACTGTGCTGCCGGTCGGCATCGCAGCCTGCTGGATTATGGGTATTGCCGCAGGCAGTGATATCCTCTCCCTGCTGGTCGCCTCCAGTGACGGGGTGCGCTCCATGTGCGAACTGATTCTGGTCACGCTGATGGCCGGGGGGCTGATGAACATCATCCGGATTCTCGGGGGATTCGAATACATAATCGCCATCCTCACCAGAAAAGTATCCGAGCAGAGGGGGGCGGAAGGGGTTATCGCCCTGATGGCCGTCCTGACCAACATCTGTACCGCGAACAATACGGTCGCCATCATCACCACGGGCGGGATAGCGAAGGAAATCTCACAGAAATACGGGGTCTCTCCACGGAGGAGCGCCAGTATATTGGATACGGCATCCTGTTTCATCCAGGGGCTGCTCCCTTACGGGGCCCAGCTGCTGATGGCATCGTCTCTGGCGGCCATATCTTCCGTCGAGATACTCAGATACCTCTATTATCCGTTTTTTACCGGAGCCATGCTGGTGCTGTCCATACTTTTCTCCGGAAAAAATCACCTGAAACTTAAGTAACCAACAAAAACATCGAAACATATGAAAAAGATAATCTCCACTCAGACGGCCCCCGCAGCGATAGGGCCTTATTCACAGGCAGTTGAAGCCAACGGGATGGTGTATGTCTCCGGACAGCTGCCCATCATACCTTCCACAGGTGAGATGCCTTCCGGAATCGCGGACCAGACCAGACAGTCCCTTACGAATATCGGTGAGATACTCAATGCGGCGGGATGCTCGTACGCTGACGTGGTGAAGGTATCCGTATTGCTGGCCGACATCGCAGATTTCGGGGCGATGAACAGTGTCTATGCGGAGTTCTTCCCTTCGGAGGCTCCTGCCAGAGTATGTTATCAGGTGGCGGCGCTCCCCAAGCAGTCTCTTGTGGAGATCGATGTCATCGCGGCTCACAAATAGGACCGGTTATGAAAATCTGGACTAAAATAGGGATATGGACCGGACTCATAATCATTCTGGGCATATCGGTTTTTCTGTACTTCAGATATTTCTTCGTGTTCGGTGAGGGCGTGAAAGCCGGAGAACTGAATCAGGTGATGTATAAGGGATGGGTCTTCAAGACTTACGAAGGAAGGCTTATCCAGTCGGGATTCAAAGGTGCAGAAGGCGGCGGTTCCATCCAGTCGAATCAGTTCGATTTCTCCGTAACGGACAAGTCCGTGGCGGATTCACTGATGCGCTGCAGCGGGAAGCA
>DCIQ01000006.1:15524-18607 GCA_002317435.1 Bacteroidales bacterium UBA1722
AAGATAGTGGACCGGATACTCTCCGTATCACAGGTTGAAAAATCCAATACCGTCATCCCTGTGGGGGTGGAGTAGGGCGGAACTGTTTTATATCAGATATATCCTCACCGACCGCGCGGCCTGGGCGCCATAGACGAGAGCGCCTTCGATGTCGGCGGTCTTGGAGGGTCCGCTGATGAATGTCCCGAACTTATAGGTCCCGAAGTATTCCGATGAGGCGGCTATGCGGGCATAGGCTTCGTGCATATTGTTCACTATATCATTTTTTGATACGATGATATCCAGATGCTCGGAAGTGAACAGATAAGCCCTGTCGTCTTCAGTCTGGGGTATCCAGATGCATCCGTTCTCGGCGACCCCGAAAGCTCCGCGCACGGTAGATGATTCGCCCCGCACGTCATCCGGGGGAGGAGTGCCGAATGACACTTCTGCTCCCGATACGGTCCGGCAGGCGTTTATGAACTGCTCCACCGGATCATCATACCTGATGGCATCGACGGCTATCTCCGGCTTTCCGAACTTCTCCCTGCCGGCGTTCCGTATTCTGCTGAGTATATTTTCCTTACTTGACATTGTCAATTCCTTTCTTCCATAGAGAGTGAAACGATTCCTTCGGGAATTCCATCATCCTGTGCCCGTATCCCCAGGCATTCATCCCGCTGTAAACGATGCAGTCGGGGAGAGCATTGACCATGCGTGCCGCCTTGAGCGCGCCGATGTAGAGCTTCGGTCTGTTGAACACGAAAGACATCCCGTACGACATCAGTTTTTTGGCGGGGTTCGCCCGGCCGATTGAGTCCAGCTGCTGACGCCAGCGGTAAATCTGTGAACTCAAGTCCACCTTGACGGGGCACACGTCATCACAGCTCATGCATAGGGAGCAGGCGGAGACATTGCCGCTGTAGCGGCCGGAATCCTTCAGCATCCCCAGATTGATTCCGATGGGACCGGGGATGAAATAGGAGTACGAATAGCCTGCGCTGCGGCGGTACACGGGGCAGGTGTTCATACAGGCGCCGCACCTCATGCATTTGAGTGTCTGCCAGTGTCCGGGGTCGGCCAGAATGGAACTGCGGCCGTTGTCGACCAGGACTACATGCATCTCACCTCCAGGTTTGGGACCGCGGAAGTGGGACGTATAGACCGTGGTCTGCTGTCCGGTGCCGCAGCGGGCCAGAAGCCGCTGGAACACTCCCATCGCCTCATAATCGGGGATGAGTTTCTCTATACCCATGCTGACGATGTGCAGGGGAGGGACGGCTGTGCTCATGTCGGCATTCCCCTCGTTCGTGCAGACCACCACGTCACCGGTGGACGCTATCCCGAAGTTGGCGCCTGTCATCCCCGCACCGGCTGTCATGAACTGCTCCCTGAGGTGGAGACGTGCGATGAATGTGAGCATCGTCGGATCGGATGAATCCACTTCCGATGGTGAAAGCTGCGGGTTCCTGCGGAAATACTCCTGCCTGAATTCCCCGAATTCGGGGATGGTGGACATGAAGCAGTCGCGGATGTCCTCGCGGTGCACGTGAAGGGCCGGCATCACGATATGCGACGGGGCCAGTTTCATCAGCTGGAGGATTCTCTCTCCGAGGTCGGTTTCCACCACGTCGATCCCCCGGGCTTCGAGATTCGCGTTCAGATGGCACTCCTCGGTCAGCATCGACTTGCTCTTGACCACCTTGCGCACGTTATGTGCGCTGAGGATGTCATACACGATGCGGTTGTATTCTTCGGCATCTTCTGCCCAGTGGACGTGTACCCCATTGCGCGAAGCGCTCTCCTCGAACTTGAGCAGATATTCGTCCAGATGGGTCTCGGTGTGCTTCTTTATGCGGTCTGCGGCATCCCTGAGCGCCTCCCACTCGGGCAGGCTCTGTGCCATCGCATCCCTTTTCGCCCTCACGTTCCAGAATGTACGGTCGTGGCGGGTGACCACTTCCGGCTCCGCCTGATATTCGAGGGCTTTCTTCGAATGTTCAGTACTCATAATCCGGCTGCCAATATTTGTACTACATGTATGAATTTGATGGATTCACCGCCCTTTCGGGCAATTCCTTCGAGGTGCATGAGGCACGAGGAGTCGGGTCCCGTGACGTACTCGGCACCGGTCCCGATATGGCGGCGGAGCTTGTCCTGTCCCATACGGGTGGAGACGGCCGGTTCTTCGACGGAGAACATTCCGCCGAATCCGCAGCACTCGTCCCGGCGTTCCGGTTCGACTATCTCGATGCCTTCCACCAGTTTCAGGAGGTCGATGATCTTATTGAACCGGGGGACATTCCTCTCAGAAGGGGAGGAGAGACCCAGTTCGCGCACTCCGTGGCAGGAGTTGTGGACGCTGACCTTGTGCGGAAATACGGCGGGAAGGCTTTTGATTTTCAATATGTCGTGCAGGAACTCGACGATGTCGGTGGTCTTTTCGGCGGCGGTACATCCGGACTCCTTCATTATCTCGGGATGGAAATGGCGCACGTATGCAGCGCAACTTGCCCCCGGGGCCACTACATAATCGTATCCGGAGAAAAGTTCGTCATATTTCCGGGCCAAAGGCAATGCTTTTGTTTCGAAGCCGGCGTTTCCCATCGGCTGTCCGCAGCAAGTCTGCTTTTCGGGGTATCCGACCTCGAGTCCGAGGCTTTTGAGGAGCTTATAGGCAGCTACGCCGACCTCCGGGAAGAGAGCGTCGACGTAGCAGGGGACAAACAGACCTATGCGCATCGTTATTTGGTCTGCAGATAAGTCACTTTGGTGGCGAGATATTCTTCGATACCGTGCTTGCCGTCGGCTCCGCCGATACCGCTCTTCTTCATTCCTGCGTGGAAGCCTTGCATTCCTTCGAAGTGGAAGCGGTTTATATAGACCTCGCCGAACTGGAGTTCACGGGTTACGCGGGTGGCTGTGTTGATGTCGTTGGTGAATACTGAAGAGGCAAGTCCGTATTCGCAGTCATTCGCCCATCCGATTACCTGATCGACGGTCTCGAATTCGATGAGAGGAAGAACCGGACCGAATGTCTCTTTGTGGACGATGTCGAAGTCCTGTTTCACGTCATCGAGAATGGTGGCGGGGTAGAAGTAACC
>DCIQ01000025.1:0-301 GCA_002317435.1 Bacteroidales bacterium UBA1722
TGGTTGGACATCAGGCAGAATGCGTGGATTCTGACACCACCTGATATCAGTGAACACAAGGCTATCCTGTTCATCCCGGCTATGAATTCGGATTCATCTCTGAATAGAAAATCTATTTTCCGACCATCAGAATAGATGTGCCAATAAGAACTCTTTCCTGTCATATCCCTCCCCCCTCAAATTTTTCTGCAAGATATGAATTATCCAACCAAAATCATCTGACATAGCAACTTTTTCATAATAGACAGACTATCAGTAAATTCAGAAAAGAAACCATGTCCAAACCCCATCCGATAACTGG
>DCIQ01000025.1:370-7962 GCA_002317435.1 Bacteroidales bacterium UBA1722
GATATCAATATGTCCAATAATTTCATTGGGCACAATTGTCTTGTACGCTTCCATAAAGTCTATCGGATACGCCTATCCCAGGCAGCATTCCGAGAGTTATCCGCCCGTCAACCAGTTTCATCCCCGAGAACGGGTCATTCGAGATGAGTATGTTCCCGTCGAGGTCTGCCCACCTCATCTTGGGAGAAAGCTGTGCTGCCGCCGATATGGCCACCGATGTTTCAGTCATGCATCCTATCATAGTATCCATACCCAGAGAGTGGGCGAGGGTGACCATCTCGTGACCTTCCCTAAGACCCGTACATTTCATCAGTTTGATATTGATGGCATCGAATGCGCCATATATGTTCCTGATATCCTTCAACCTGCGGCAGGACTCGTCGGCCACGACGGGAATCGGACTGCGGGAGGTCACATATCCGTTTCCTTCGATATCATCTCTGGCCATGGGCTGCTCTATAAGAACAGCGCCCTGTTCTGCCAGCCATCCGGCCATTTCCGAAGCATACACTCTGTCCTTCCAGCCCTGATTTGCATCTATGAAAAGGGGTGTCCGGGGACATACTTCCCTGATAAGACGAATCATCCGGCGGTCCCTGGCATCACCCTGTCCGAGTTTCACCTTCAAGAAACGGGATCCGGAAGCTTCCGCTGTCTTCTGCCTTACTATATCGTCCGATTCGTCATAGCCTATCGTATAGCAGGTGCAGGGCGTATTTTCCGGTGAATATCCCCATATTCTCCACCAGGGCTGCCCGAGCAGTTTCCCTACAAGATCGTGCAGGGCTATATCCACCGAGGCCTTGGCGGCATTATTGCCTTCGGCAATATCATCTGTCTCACGGAGGATGGCATCGAGCCTGAACGGGTCGTCAAACCGGGGGAGCACATCTTCCCTCACCTTTTTCAAGAACAGATCGACCGATTCGTGGCTCTCGCCGAGATACGGAGGCATCGAAGCTTCCCCGTAGCCTGTCTCTCCGTTCCAAGTTATCCGGGTGAGCACTATCGGAGTGCTGGTCCTGGAAGAACCGGATATGGTGAAAGTGTATTTCATCCGTGCGGTGAAATTCTCCCACTCCAGCCGGATGCCGGGAGACGACACGTGCCTTACCGCTCCCATGACGGGAAGATGCGCCGAAACCGCCGCCCCGGCCGTCAGGAGTGCGCTGTCCAATATGAATTTTCTTCTTTTCATATCCGCGAAGTTACACAATATCATCCTACTGTACGGCAGGAGACCGGAGAATTATGTCCGGAATCATAATATCGGCCCGGCAAACAATGAAATTTTGTAAAAGCGAAGTTATCCGCTATATTTGTGTTCGCGGAAGTAGAATTTCCCTCACCAATGATTGAATCATGAAAAGACACGTCATCACTGCCCTGTTTTCCCTCATTCTGAGTCTGTCCGTGGCCGGACAGGCGAAAAAACCCGTCCTGATGGTCATCCCCAGCGAATCTTTCTGCGAAAGGTCAGGATATGTCACCGCCTATACCGATGAGACAGGTGCATCGAGGACCACACCGGACTACCGCTCTGCAGTGGCCGGGGACGAAAACCTCCGTCTGGCCATATCGGAGCTCGCCAAGATAATGGCAGAAAGGGGATTCCCTCTGAAGGATATGGAGCATACGCTGAAGAATATCGCCACGGAAGAGACCGAACTGGGGCTGCTTACTTCGAAAAGCGGAGGTATGATAGTCGAATCTCCTCTGGACCAGTTGAAGCGGACTGCCAGAGCGGATATCATACTCGACCTGGATTTTTCGGTCAAATCCAGAGGACCTCAGAAGTATATCTCCTTCAATCTGAAAGGGCTGGATGCCTACACCGGGAAAATCATCACGACCGCTTCGGGAGACGGAATGCCCTCTTCATACGCCACTCCCGGACTGCTCCTCGAAGAAGCGGTCCTGAACTATATGGACGGCTTCAACGCCGCCCTCATGGACCACTTCAACGACATGTTCGAAAACGGACGTGAAGCCACCGTAACGGTAAGACTGTTCGACACCGCTCCGGTACAGTTCGACGAACCGTATATGTTTCAGGGAGAAAAGGTTGAACTGTCCGACATAATCGACTGGTGGATGGATGAGCATGCCGTCAACCATCGTTTCTCGCGCACCACGCTCACGGAAAACGTGCTCAAGTACGAACAGGTACGAATCCCTCTGTTCAAGACTGTCCTCGGAAAGGAAAGGGCGACCGACACCCGCGGATACGTACAGGAGCTTGCGAAGTTCCTGCAGGAGCAGCCCTTCTGCCTCCCCTGTCGGGTTTACGAGAAAGGGCTCGGAGAAGCCTGGCTGATCATCGGAGACTGAAAATTCCGCATCAAATAAATGATACGCATGAAAAAGACAATAATTTTCCTGCTCACATGTGTTCTGTCACTGAGCATTTCAGCACAGGAGACATCAGAAAGTCCCGACAATGACATTCTTCTGGCCATAGGCGTAACGGATCCCGAAGGAATCACCGATGCCAATGCCTCCAGGACTCTGAAGAACAATATCACTCAGGCACTGATACTGAACGGCACCTCCGCCGCCTCCGGACGATTCACGGTCCTCCCCAGCGTCGCGGTCACCTCCCTGGACGTCACCGGCACCACCCCTTCCAAATTCGTGGCGGAGCTGGAGGTATCCCTGTTCCTTGGAGACCTCTATACGCAGACATTGATGAGTCAGACATCCTTTACCGTGAAAGGTGTGGGAAATACCGAATCCCAGGCCTATATGTCAGCCGTCAGAAATATCCAGGCGAGAAGCCCGAAACTGAAAACCTTCATACAGACCGGAAAAGAGAAGATAATGGAATATTTCCGGGCGGAAGGTCCGGGCATCCTGAACCGTGTACGGGCATTGATTTCGAAAGGCGACTGCCGTTCCGCCGTTCTCGAAGCTCTGGCGATACCATCCGCCTGCACCGACCTCTATGATCAGGCATCCGCACTGCTGGCCACCATCCCTCAGGAAAAGAAAAAAGAGGAGGAAAAGAAAATCACCAAGGAAGACCTGGACAAATATTTCTACTCCGGCACTGAAGCCGAAAGAGCCAAAGGTTTCTCCATAAACATAAACCTGCCCGGAGGACAGAAGCAATAATCATGAAACGTATTCTTTCCATAACTGTAATGCTGCTGGTGACCTGCACGGCCTGTGCCGGGGCATATAAAGTGGTGAAAAGCAGCGAACGCTCCATGCCCAAATGGGTATCGGGACTTACCAGGGACCACATTACGGCCTCCGCCACGGGAAGCACCGTGGAGCAGGCCAAGACATCCGTACAGCTCTCCGTCATGCAGCAGATAGCGGAATCCATAACCACCACCATCCGGACCGGAACCGATATGGTGCGGAACGACATGGAGAAGGACGGGAACTATTCCTATGACCAGACCATGAGAAGCGATGTCAGGACCATTACCGATAAGATACCCGCCATCCGGGAGGTCTCCCTCTCGAAAGCATCCGCATACTACTGGGAAGAGCGCTACTATAAGAAGACCGGTGTGACCGAATTCTATTATGCCGTGCTGTACCCCTTCAGCGAGAAGGAGATGAAAAAGATCGTGCTGGATTATGAAATGCATCAGATGGAGCTGGACCAGAGGCTCGCTTCCCTCGAAGACGTGCCTGTGGAAACGATAAATTCCATAGATGATATAGATGAAATAATATCTTCTCTGAGTGCCCTGCAGGCGGAATTCATCCGTGAGGATTCCCGTTTCGACAAATGTCAGAAACTCGCGAACCGCTATTATTCGCTCTACGGCCGTATCACCGTGACATCGGAGCTGCCCGCCAAAGGGACCGCCACATGCAGATTCCTTTTGGACGGCAGGGAGATAACCGTATCCGGGAAGCCCGGTCTGAAGTCCAACTGCGCTTCCAAACTGAACTGTACGTATGAAGGAAACCTCCTGGTGATAAATTACGACAGTTCAGGATGCTATGATACAGATGAGAATTGGATCGAAGTACGCGTCCGCACAGGTGGGAAAGTGCTTCTTGAAAAAATATACATCAAGTGACATTTACTGAAAGAAGCGCCGACTGCATAAAGCGACTCCTGCCGGAGACCGCCGGAACCTGCATCTGGATAATCTGCATAACGGCAGGGGTATCGTTCGCCATCCTCCTCCTGCGGTTTTTCAATATTCTCCCCTGGATATCGGATGCACTGTCTCCGGTATTCGTTTATCTGGGACTGCCAGGCGAGGCGGCGCTCTCCTATGTGACCGGCTATTTCGTAAACTGCTATTCGGCGATCGCCGTGGCGGTCACTCTCGGGCTTGGGCCAAGGGAGATGACCATCCTGATGACCATGGTCCTCTGCTCGCACAACATGCTCGTGGAGACCGCCGTCCAGCAGAAAACGGGTGCTTCCGCCACCAGAATGATGATCACCAGAACATTATCAGCCATAGTGCTTGCGGCGGCTCTGAACCTGATTCTCCCGGGGAGGTCGGCCACGGTCCCGTGGACAGTTGCGGCAGGTACTATTGCCGAAGGCAATATCAGCTGGGGACTTTTCCGGACCATGTTCCTCGAATGGCTGGCGTCCACCTCCAGACTGGTGGTCAAGATCGCCGTCATCATCTTCGCCCTGAACATAGTGCAGGGGCTGCTGAAGGAGTTCGGGGTCATGAAGATTATCGCGAAAGTGTTCAGACCCCTGATGCACATTTTCGGACTCCGCGCCAGATGTGCATTCCTCTGGCTGATCGCCAATATAGTGGGACTGGCCTATGGGGCCGCGGCGATGATGGACGAAGTACGGAACGGTTCGCTCACCAAAAGGGATATCCGTCTTACGAACGCCCATATAGGAATCGCGCACAGTAATCTGGAAGACCTGATAATAGTGTCCGCAGTGGGGGCCACCTGGTGGATACTCCTCCTCTCCAGATGGATAATGGCGATACTGCTGGTCTGGGGATACAGACTGGAGATGTCGTTGCAGGAAAAACTCACCGGCCTCTCCACGGATTGACGGATTAATTTTTAATTTTGCATGTATGAAAGCATTGTCTGACTATCTTTCTGTCACCGTAAAAGGGTTGTGTATGGGTGCCGCGGATGTGATTCCGGGGGTATCGGGAGGGACGATAGCATTCCTCACGGGCATTTATTCGGAACTGGTGGAATCCATCAAATCCATAGACCTGACTGCCATCAAGCTGCTCTTCTGCGGGAAGATAGGGGCATTCTGGAAGCATGTCAACGGAACGTTCCTCTTCAGTCTGCTGCTGGGCATCCTCATAAGTGTGTTCTCGCTGGCCAAACTGATGAAGTATCTTCTGGTGTACCATCCTGTTCCGCTGTGGTCATTCTTCTTCGGGCTTATCCTCGTCTCCGCCGTCCATATCTTCCGGAACACCCCAGGAATCAGAGGCATCCACATGGTAGCCGCAGTGGTCGGAGGGTGCACGGGAGCTTTCATCTGTCTCGTCACACCGGGACAGACGCCGGATGATTTATGGTTCATATTCATCTGCGGGGCCATAGGTATATGTGCCATGATACTTCCGGGCATATCCGGGAGTTTCATTCTCCTGCTGATGGGCAAGTACGAATATATCGTAGCCGATGCCGTAAGTACTCTGAATATACCCGTACTGGCCGTATTCTCCTGCGGAGCGCTTGTGGGTATCGTCTCCTTCTCGCACTTCCTTTCCTGGCTGCTGAAGAAACACTATGAAGGGACACTGATGTTCCTGGCCGGTCTCATGGTGGGGTCACTCATAAAGATATGGCCTTGGAAAGCCCCGTCGGGAGCAGGGACAGATTATCCTGTTCTGCCGGGACAGTATCCCGGAGAGCCACATACGGTTACGGCGGTGCTGTTCTTTCTCATAGGGGCATTGTTGTTCATAGGTCTGGAACAGGCTGCAAAAAGAATCAAGAAATAAAGCCATATTATGTTATCATTCACCGCTTCTAATTTTCTGCTGATAGGATCCATCCTGATCCTCGCCAGTATAATAATCACTAAACTAGGCAGCAGGTTCGGTGTCCCCACCCTCCTGCTGTTCCTCATCGCAGGTATGCTGTTCGGCAGTGACGGACTCGGGATTCAGATTCAGAACAACAACATCGCGGAGGTACAGCTGGTCGGCATGATCGCGCTCTGTATCATCCTCTTCTCCGGTGGTATGCAGACTGCATTTTCCGAAGTGAGACCGATCCTGCGTCAGGGAATCGCACTCTCTACCGCAGGAGTCCTGCTGACTACCATTTTTACCGGGTTCTTCATATACTGGGGATGCCATGTATTCACCCGTTTCGAACCTTCGCTGGCGTTCTGTCTGCTTCTGGCGGCCACCATGTCCTCTACTGACTCGGCATCCGTATTCAATATCCTCCGCACCCAAGGAATCGGTTTGAGAAAGCATTCCCGCCCGCTGCTGGAGTTGGAAAGCGGTTCCAATGACCCGATGGCCTATATGCTCACCATCGCTCTGATCCAGGTGTGTCTGGAACCGGGCAGTTTCAGCGTATGGACTATAACGCTCCGGCTGTTGATCCAGTTCGCCGTCGGCAGCCTGATGGGATACCTCTTCGGAAAACTGACCATCTGGTTCATCAACAAGATAAATCTGAAGAACGTGGCGCTGTATCCCATAATCCTCATATGCGTCATCTTCATCACATTCTCGCTCACCGAACTGGTGAAAGGGAACGGATATCTGGCTGTCTATCTGGCCGGTATCCTCGTCGGGAACAAACCTCTGGTAAAGAAGCGCGACTGCATCAAGTTCCTGGACGGCATGACCTGGCTGGTACAGATAATAATGTTCCTTGCCCTCGGTCTTCTGGTGAATCCTCATGAGATGTGGGATATCGCCTTATTCGGAATAATCATCGGACTGTTCGTAATATTCCTGGGACGTCCGCTGGCCGTATTCCTGTCACTTGTACCATTCAAAAGGCCTGTATTCAGGACCAAGCTTTTCATATCCTGGGTAGGACTGAGAGGGGCCACTCCCATCATCTTCGCCACGTATCCGGTGGCGGCGAACGTCCCGGGCTGCGAATTTATCTTCAATATAGTGTTCTTCATCACCATACTCTCACTGATCGTACAGGGAACCACTATCCCCTGGTTCGCCGATCATCTGGAGATGAGGCGCGATCTGCCGAAGGAAGGGAATGATTTCGGGGTGGAACTTCCGGAAGAGATAGATTCGAAGCTTTTCGATATGACAGTCACCGAAGATATGCTGACAAGAGGTAATCAAGTCAAGAATTTGAGTCTTCCCTCAGGTGTTCTGATAATAATGATAAAGAGGGACGGCAAGTATCTCATCCCCAACGGTTCGATGGAGGTGATGACACAGGATCAGCTTCTTCTTATCACCCAAAGTAATCCCGAGCAGGAGCATCAGCGTCAGAAATAGAAATATCTGGCAGCATCATTTTCGAGGATTCCGTTTGTGGAATCCAAAAAAAAAGATACCTTTGCACGCTCATTCTCCGAAAGAATGAGAGGACTGGTCCGGTAGCTCAGCTGGATAGAGCAACAGCCATCTAAGCTGGGGGTCGCGCGTTCGAATCGCGCCCGGATCACGTAAAAAAGC
>DCIQ01000206.1:0-3963 GCA_002317435.1 Bacteroidales bacterium UBA1722
CAGCCTCCACCTGTTTCGAACCGTACAGCAGAGCATTCTGATATGCTTTCAAGGAGTCAGTGAGAATCTCATTGAAGGCCTTCACGTCCCCGTCATTGAACAGAGTCAGTCCCGGAAGCGAGAGAAGCGTATGACGCAGTCCCTTGGCCAGCCAGGTATATCCGTTGTATATCTCCTTACGGCCTTTCTGAGTCACGATGAACCGTTTGGCGGCCTGGCTCAGACAGGTCCTGTAGTCATCTATGGGGGTGCGGTTCTTCAACTCCCTGGTATATGTGGCAGCCAGCGAACGTGAAGAGGACTCGGCGGTCGACACCGATACTATGACAGACTCACCCTTCCGGATAGAAACTTCAAAATATCCCGGAGTGAACAGATCCTCCTGATTCTCGAATCCCCTTCTCTTCTCCTCCCTATAGACTACATTCCTGTACCAGTCGGGAATATAAACGAATCTGTTGGAACGGTTCAACTGAATGTTGAGCCTGGGAAAATTCTGATACATACAGAACGAGGCACCGCTGTCCGCCGTCTCATAAGTGGTATCCGCGTCCTGGTTCTCGTGCGTCAGGGTATGGATACCCCTGTATGCTAGGAACGGCCTCAGACGGAGCGTAGTCTGCGAATGAGCCTCCACCAGCGTATATTTGATGAGCAGTTGCTCGCGGTTTCTGACGAACAGCAGGGATTTGCGGAAAATCATGCCGCCCACACGATAGGTCGTGCTGCATTCCGGATCAGCCTGAAAATCCACGATGTACTTGTGTCCCCTGGGTTCATAGAACGTATCTCCGTAACATCTGATACCCAGATTGAACTCCTTGTCGTGCTGGATCAGCGTCTCATCCAATCCGGAAAGAAGGACATAGCGTTTGTCGTCGAAATTCTCCAGAGGAAGCACGAAAAGGCCGTGGTATTTGCGGGTATTGCACCCCACGATGGTGGTATTACAGTAACCTCCTGTCCTGTTCGTGGCGAGTATTTCCCTTTGAAGAGAATACTCGAGATTGACAAGCTCAGATTTATTGAACTTCAAATAAGACATAAACCGATATTTTATTTCTTTCTATATACAATCACCGTACGGCTGGGCAGATACACTTTCAAATAATCCGCCAAACCGTCTCTCACGGTAAAATGCCTGAGAGAATCGTCATTCCGTCCATTTCCATCGAATATGACGGAATCCGAATCCAGACATACATCATAAGAACCTGATTCTGCCGGGAACTCGAAATCGACATAGGAACGGTCCGGACTGAAATTCAGCGCAAAGATAAATCTTCCCCTCCTTATTATCAAAATTTTTCTCGCCTCATCCACGAAGGCGCATGACGGTTTGTACGACAATATATTATTCTTCCTGAACAATTTAACCATAGCCCGGTCGAACTCGGCCAGTGCTCCGTATCTCAGGAATGGAGCATCGCACAGAGACCATTGCCTTCTGGCATACTGATAGGACCAGCCGTTGCCTTCCCGGGGGAAATCTATCCATTCCGGATGGCCGAACTCGTTCCCCATGAAATTCAGGTATCCGTCTCCCGCCGTGCAGAGCGTCACGAGCCGTATCATTTTATGAAGGGCTATCCCCCTGTCCACCACCGGATTCCTGGATTCCTTGTTCATATCCGTGTACATGTACTTGTCGATGAGGCGGAATATTATGGTCTTGTCCCCCACCATGGCCTGATCGTGACACTCGGCGTAACTGACTGTCTTCTCATCCTGCCGCTTGTTCGAGCACTCCCAATAGATATCCCCCATCCCCCAATCTTCATCCCTTTTCTCCTTTATCCACTTTATCCAATGGTCGGAGATACCCATGCTCATCCGGAAATCGAAGCCCATTCCTCCGTCAGGCACAGGGGCGGCCAGCCCGGGCATCCCGCTCACGTCCTCGGCGATGGTTATCGCTTCCGGATTTATCTCGTGGATGAGAATATTGGCCAGCGACAGATACTGTATGGCATCCTCATCCTGCACTCCCCCGAAATAACAGGAATAGTCGGTGAAATCCTTGCCCAATCCGTGGTCGAAATACATCATGCTGGTCACCCCGTCGAAACGGAATCCGTCCAGATGATACTCCTCCATCCAGTATTTCAGGTTGGAGAGGAGGAATCCACGTGTCACGCCGCTCCCATAATCGAAGCAACGCGACTTCCACGCAGGATGGCGTCCCCTCTCCCCGGAATGGAAATAGACCGACTCCGTCCCGTCGAACATCCCCAGACCCTCGGCCGGGTTATCGACCGAATGACTGTGCACCACGTCCATCACCACGGCCAGTTTCATCCTGTGCGCGGCATCCACCAGCGCCTTGAATTCCTCCGGAGTCCCGAACCTGGAACTGAGGGCGAAGAAATTCGACACCTGATATCCGAAACTCCCGTAATAGGGATGCTCCTGCAGTGCCATTATCTGCACCGTATTATATCCCAGAGCCGCTATCCGCGGCAATACGTTCTTCGTGAACTCGGTGAACGTCCCGACCCCCATCCTCTCGGTACTCATCCCGATATGAGTCTCATAGATGAACGGAGCAACCACCCGCGGGGCATACCCCGTCTTCCATCTGTACGGCTTCGCAGGTCTCCAGATCTGAGCGGAAAACACCTTCGTCACCTCATCCTGCACGCAGCGTGTCGCATACGCCGGAAGTCTCTCCGCCCCACCGCCGGGCCACTCGATGAACCATTTATAGAGTGTGCCGTGCGGCAATAGTTTCTCGTCCGCCCTGAGTTCCCAGTTCCCGTCCCCAAGGGAGCGGAACCGCCACAGCTCGTCCTTCCTCCATCCGTTGCAGTCTCCGACCAGCCAGATCCCCGTAGCGTTGGGGGCCCACTCGCGAAACACCATCTCCCCACCTTCCGGATGGGCGCAGTAAAAGAAATGATTGTTCACTGCCGAGGTGAGCGGACGGCCGTAGCCTGCCATATTCTGCCTGCACAGAATCAAATTTTCATAACGTTGTCTCAATATTCCCGAATAGGGTGTGAGACAGGAGTCTCTTTCGTAAAACATATCAGTCAGTCATAACTGCCGGGCACGGCTGAAAACACGACCCGGTAAAGACCATATGAGCCAAAAAGAATCATATGGATCGCCAAACCGTTAAAAGTCATACCTTATGAATATATATCCTCTGAAATTATAGGAGCCCCTTCCTCCAAGGTCCCAGGAACGGCCGGCCACAGCTTCCGCCCCGACGGTCCCGTATTTGAGAAATTTCAGCATATAATTCACCGTCGCCGAATGTCCCCAGTCGAAAAGTTCATCGAAATGGGCATTCTTATATCCCGACACCTTGACTACAGAATATTGCAGGTTGACGGTGCTGTTGTTCCATCTGACCTGGTACCCTATCTGTCCTCCCAGACCTTTGGGAATCTCGTACGGTGCTGCAGCTTCCACGGGTATCACCAGGTTCTGTCCCTTTTTCCTGAGGATTTTCAGACAGTCGTTCACACCGTCGGACCACACACCCTGAAGAAAAATCCTGTGGGACTGCGCAGAAGTCTTCGCCAGATAGAAATTGCTCCCCAACTGCAGGCCGTATGCCACAGACCCGCTGTAGTATCCCTTCATGCCGTCAAACATGTCACAATAATACTTGAGCACCCTGCCCAGCACACCGGCATAGAAGTGACATTTTTCTCCGGTATAATACATATTGACCGTCAAATCGGGATAAGGAAGCTTGAGATCGGAGATAATCGCCTGGGAAAGAGGCTCCACCCTCCCCTTGTACAAGTAAGTGGCACTGTTCGGAAGTTCCACTCCACCCTGCAGACGGATGCCGTTCTTGAAACGGTATGAATAGGACACCTGCGGAACCTTTCTGGACGTTCCGCTGAAGTGGCCGCCTCCGTCCACCAAATTGATGGATTCGTCATCCCTGAAGCCGCTGTCGGTCTGGCCTATCCTCAGGCCGAAGACATCCACGTATGCGTGTCCCAG
>DCIQ01000206.1:4121-12913 GCA_002317435.1 Bacteroidales bacterium UBA1722
CAGTTTGAAACCATTTCCGTCCACTCCTCCGATATCATAATAAAATTTACCCTCCACACGACCTCCGACACCGAAGACGAAATGGTCAGTCCGGTCCTGAATCAGAAAACGCGGGATACGCGGATCTTCGAAATGCTTGCTGGTAGTCATCTGAAGATAATCCGCAAGTATCTGCGAGAGGCTGTCAGTCCTGATTATGGAAAAGGCCTTCTCCTTCTCCTTACCCGTTTTATTTTCCTGTCCTGCGGCATATGGCACGGAACAGAACATGAATACAGCAGCCAGGGCCGCCGCGATAACTCTATTGCTTCTCATCAGTGTTAAGTATTTGTGTTAAATTTTCTTCATCTTCCCGGAGCATTCTGCGGCACTTCGCTATCAGTTCCACCGCCTTCTTCACATCCGCGGAAATCTCTTCCAAAGGTCTGGAAGTATTCTCTATGGAAGTCACCAGTTTCTCCAACTCCGCCACCGATTCCTGATATTCCTTTATCATAACTTCATTTTAGAATTTGTTTTGAATCATTATAATGACCGATGCGGGCCCGCGAGCCTTCACCGGTCTATACAAGCTGCTTACCCATCACTTTACATCTCAATACTCCATCCCTGAGCATCACCTCCGCCTCATCTCCGACAGCCACGTCGCGGACAGAAGAAAGCACCTGGCCATCCTTCCATACCAGAGAGTAGCCGCTTTTCATAAGCTCCTGCGGATTATTTCTCCTGCATCGCATTTCCAACATATCCACCCTGGCATACTCGGCGGCGAACCGCGCCCGCACGGCAGAAACCGCACGCTGGCGAAGGGACTCCACATGCGCATTCCCGGAAGCCATCCTCCCCTTGAGCGACATCACCAACCTGGAAGCCAGAGACAGGAGCATCTCATCCTGAGCGATATAGATATCCAGAAGATAATCAGCCAGCGCCGTCGGAGTCTTCACCGACACGGCGGAGACCATGTCGCACACGTGATAATCCCGGTCATGTCCCACGGCGGTCATCACCGGCAGAGGATATTGCGCCACATTGGCGCATAACGTATAATCATCGAAACAGGAGAGATCCGCCGCGGACCCGCCGCCGCGCATTATCATAACGGCATCGAACGACTCCTCACCGCTGCTGCAGTCCGCGAGGATACGATCCAATGCATCCACTATGCCGGAGGGAGCGTCAGCCCCCTGCATAGGAGCCTCATACAGACGCAGAGAAAAACGGAACCCATACACATTCTCCTGCAGATGACGGCAGAAATCACCCCAGCCCGCCGCAGCGGAGGAAGAAATGACCGCCAGGGAACGCGGCGGCACAGGAATCTGCAGGGTGGAATTCATATCCATCATCCCCTCCTCACTGAGCCGCGCGATGGTCCTCTGACGCACCAGCTCCAATTCTCCCACAGTATAGGAGGGATCGATGTCATCGATGATCAGAGAGAGATTGTACAGTTCGGAGAAATTCACCTGAACGTGAATGAGTATATTCATCCCCGCCTCGATGCCGCGTCCCGTTGCCTTCTCGAAATATGGCCGCAGGACCTTCCACGAAGATGCCCAGACAATACCCCGCACCTGAGCATTCATCACCCCGTCATCCCCCTTGTCCGCCAGATCCAGATAGCAGTGGCTGCCGTATTTCTCACTTATCGCACGCACTTCGGCCCGCACCCAATACCGCTGGGGAAAGGCGGAAGTCACACTATTGCGCACCCTCCGCATCAGTTCATACAGACCTATTCCTTTCTCCGATAAAACCATGTACAAATCTACTAAAAAGGCGGCTCACTTGAAAGAGACGTCCTGAAATAAACGCTCTATTTCTGTTCCGGTACGGCGATGCACTCCATCTCTATCAGCCACGCAGGACGGCAGACAGGCGCCAGAGTTATGATATAGGGCGTATCCGGAAACTTCTCGGAGAACATATCGGCCACGGCAGGATAATCCTCCCTGTTCCGGAGATAAACTGTCACCATCTTCACGTCAGACCAGCCTGCACCCCCTTCCTCCAGAAGCACCTCTACGTTTTCCCACATTCTGAGGGTCTGGCGGCGGACATCTCCCGGATAGAGGACGCCGCCCTTATGGTCGATGGACGCAGTCCCGGAGATAATGACGTGAGGGAGGCCGGAATATTCCACTCTCACCCCCCTTTCGAAAGTCACCCCGTATTCATACGTCGGATTCAGATGGCTCGGAGCATACAGATAGCGCTTCGGCATATCCCCCTTCACGGACCAGGCGTCCATCTGCACCAGAGGAGCCTGTCCGCTGTCCGACGCTCCGCGGACGTTCACGCCGGTATTGCCGCAAGGCAAAGGCTTCCCCCATATCCCGGTGCTGGCGATATAGTGCGTCCGGGAAGTCAGGCCGCAGGCGGAGAAGAACTCCCTCCGGGCATCCACCATCCCCGCATAATTGTTATCTATGTCATCGACGAAAATCCACGTCCGCACACAGTTGTCCGCCAGGGAAACACCCCTTTCTTTCAAAAACGACTCATATCCCGCCAGAATGTCACCGGTCTGGCGATACGGACCCGCCCCGCGGGAAAACATACCTGCGCTCCATATATGTTCCAGACCAGAATCCCTGACGACGGTATATCCTTCACCGTATTCCACCTCCGCATCCCCCACCATATAAATCCAGACCCCGACGGAGGAGCCGTCCAGCGGCGGCTGGACTATATATGACACGGCGCCATTCTCATGAGGGAAAGCATCAGCCATCGCCGCATCACCCAGAAGATACCTCTTGAAAACCACGCTCAGACCAGGTTCACTTTCGAAAACACGGTCCTGTACGGACATCAGTTCACTCACGGAGAGCGCTTTCAGTATGTAATGTTTTTCCTTCACCTGACGTTCAAAGCCCTTCAGGGCATCATACGAGGAACTCGAAGAGATCCTTCTTGTCGTTCAAATAATCATAAACCACCCCGTTCTCATCCATCCGGCCCAGAAGTCTGGGGAATTCTTCCGGCGAGAAGAGTTCTATTCCTATCACCGCAGGACCTTCCTCCCGATGGGTCTTCTTGGTATATGAGAAGTGTGTGATATCATTCCCGTCACCCAGGACATCCCTCACGAAAGACAGGAGCGCACCGGCGCGCTGGGGGAAACGGATTATGAAATAATGCTTCAGACCCTTGTACAGGAGAGACTTCTCGCGGATCTCCTCCATCCGGGTGATGTCATTATTGCTTCCGCTGAGGATGCAGACCACATTCTTCCCCGCTATCTTGTCCCTGTACAGGTCAAGAGCCGCTACCGAAAGGGCGCCTGCGGGCTCCACCACTATGGCATTCCGGTTATACATCTCCAGAATCGTGGAACATACGGCACCTTCGGGTACTGACACTATATCGTCCAACACTTTCCGGCATATGTCGAAGGTGAGATTCCCCACTGTCTTCACCGCCGCACCGTCGACGAATTTGTCCACGGTCTCCAGGGATGTGACACACCCGTTCTTCAGAGACAGCGTCATCCCCGCGGCTCCGGCAGGCTCCACGCCGATCACCTTGGTCCCGGGACTCATCTGCTTGAAACAGGCACCTGCTCCGGCCGCCAGCCCGCCTCCTCCGACAGGAATGAATATGTAATCGATGGGTTCCTTCGAGTCCTGGATTATCTCCATCGCTATGGTCGCCTGACCCTCTATTATCCTGGGGTCATCGAACGGAGGGATGAATGTGCACCCCATACGGGCCGCGAAAGCCTGCGCCTCGGCATTGGATTCATCGAAAGTGTCCCCGAAGAGCACGATCTCCACGACACCGTTTCCGAACATCTCCACTGAATCTATCTTCTGGCGCGGTGTGGTTTTGGGCATATAGATATAACCCCTGATGCCCAGACGGCGGCAGGAAAGGGCCACTCCCTGCGCGTGGTTTCCGGCGCTGGCACATACCACCCCTTTGGAGAGTTCCTCTTCGGAAAGGCTTTTGATCTTATTGTATGCACCCCTCAATTTATAGGAACGGACCACCTGCTGGTCCTCCCGCTTGAATGACACCCGGGCACCCGTCCGGTCGCTCCAGTACTGGTTGAATGTAAGGGCCGTATGATCCGCAATGCTGCTGATGGTCATCTTCGCCTGTGCTATCATCGGCAGACTGGGGAAATATGTTTCTGTTTTCATGGA
Organism: Bacteroidales bacterium UBA1722; assembly: GCA_002317435.1. Classification (GTDB taxonomy): domain Bacteria; phylum Bacteroidota; class Bacteroidia; order Bacteroidales; family UBA932; genus Minthomonas. Next base: position 8,276 of record DCIQ01000206.1, read on the forward strand.
CACTGAATTGATTGGAAATGGGATAACGCTGCAAATGTACATAAAATTTTACCCATTCCAGCCATCCGGTGTCCGTATCAGTCGGCGGTCAACGGCAAGCAGCAAATGATTACTGACACATCGGTTCCACACTGACATCGTACTTCCTGCCGTAATCATCGGCCATAGCCTCGTCATAGGTAATCGTGCAGCAGTCCAGACCTCCGCCTCCGCGCAGGAAAGTAGTAACGCGAAATGTTCCGGACATGCACAAGCCGTAGGATAACGAGAAGGAACTCCTGCTCTCCTTCCAAGTCATGACTGCCGGCGTCACAGTTTCAAATGTCGCCATATAGGCACTGCTCTCTATGTATGTACCTTCCCCGCTGCATTCCCACTGGTGAAGACCTGCAGGGCTGTCAGGAAGCATTTTCACCGTAGAACAAAAAGTCAGCCGGTCAGTGGTCACGGCGTTGGAAACGGACCAGGTACTGTCCCGGGCTGACAGCAGTTTGACGTGACATCCGCTGCCGGTGGTTTCGAATCCCGGTTTGAAAATTTCATCCTGATATGCCGCGCACTCCGACAAGACCTTGACCGGGAAGACTATGACATCATCCACCAGATTATCGGACAAGACTCCTATTTCATCATTGAACGAGTTATACTCACTGTTTTTTATAGTGCACGATTTCATGCACACGATGGCGACAGCCGCAAGAACGGCAGTAATAATGTTTCTCATGGTTTTCAGAATTTATAACCTATACCCGCGTGGGCACCTACGAATATGGTCCCTGCACCGAGTTCTGCGAATCCGAAGAATTTTCTCCCGAACTCAATTCCTATAGGGACAAACTGCACTTCACACTTCATCCGATCCCGGAACGTGTCATAAGAATTTGCAGGATATCCGAAATATATCCCGACTCCCAATCCGGCAGTCCCGTACATCCGGAAAAAGTCACGGTCCATATAATAAAGTTTCGCCATCGGCAACAGATAGACCGCGACACCTGTATCAGTGCCTGTCTTCTGCTGCGACACTCCGGAGAACGAACTGCGCCACATAACGTTTACACCCAGATCCACAGTGACTGCGACCACCCGGTTCAACTTGAAATCCACCCCGGCTATCAATGTCCCCGCAGTGGAGATGGCTCCATAATAGTCTCCATAGATACTTGCCATCGATCCGTACGTCATATCTGAATCTGATGACCTCGTAAAATATTTCCCCGCAACGGAAGGAGCACCCGAAAGACCGAGATGTCCGATTATCTTCGGTCCGTCTCTTTTGATTTCTTGCGCCGATGCCGGAACATATAGAGTACGGACGACCAGCATCAGAAAAAACAATGGAATAATCCTTTTCATAAATGCGAAGTAAGGGAAATCCACATTCAAATCCAAAAATACTCGACGCTCTGATGCAACTTATTTTTTTCACTTCATTAAAAACATGACATCTGCTGCAAATAAATATCAGCTGTCAGAAATTGTCAATGGAAAAAGACTACCTTTGCCATACATAATTCTAATTACAAAGATATGGCTAAAGAAGTAGTAGAACAGGACCAGCAGAGCATCAATGCTGCGAAGTTGAAAGCCCTCCAGGCCACTCTGGACAAGATTGAGAAGGATTTCGGGAAGGGTACGATTATGAAAATGGGTGACCAGCCGGATGTCGACGTATCGGTTATCTCCTCAGGTTCCATAGGACTTGACCATGCTCTGGGCATCGGAGGATATCCCAGAGGAAGAATAATAGAGATATACGGACCCGAATCCAGCGGAAAGACCACGCTGGCCATCCACGCCATCGCCCAGGCCCAGAAGACCGGCGGCATCGCCGCCATCATCGACGCCGAGCACGCGTTCGACCGCACTTATGCGAAAAATCTGGGAGTGAACGTGGACACTCTCCTCATCTCCCAGCCGGACAGCGGGGAACAGGCCCTGGAAATCGCCGATAACCTGATCCGTTCCGGTGCCATCGACATCATAGTTATAGACTCCGTGGCGGCCCTCACGCCGAAGGCCGAGATCGAAGGGGAGATGGGCGACAACAAGGTCGGACTCCAGGCCCGCCTGATGAGCCAGGCCCTCCGGAAACTGACCGCCAACATCTCGAAAACGAACACCTGCTGCATCTTCATAAATCAGCTCCGCGAGAAGATAGGCATAATGTTCGGAAATCCAGAGACCACCACCGGCGGAAACGCCCTCAAATTCTACGCATCCGTACGTGTCGACGTGAGAAAGGTGACACAGTTGAAGGACGGGGACGATGCCACGGGTAACCGTACCCGCGCCAAGATCGTGAAGAACAAGATGGCTCCTCCTTTCAGGAAAGCCGAATTCGACATAGTCTTCGGAGAGGGGATATCGAAGATAGGAGAGATAATAGACATGGGCGTGGAGATGGATGTCATCCACAAGAGCGGTTCCTGGTTCAGTTACAACGACCAGAAACTGGCACAGGGCCGTGATGCAGTCAAGAAACTTCTGATGGACAATCCGGAACTTGCCGATGAGATAGAAGCCATCATAAGGGAAAAATTGAAAGAAATCAAAGATTAACCGATGACAGATAACAGGAAACCCAAAATAATCCTTACCGGAGACCGCCCCACGGGCCGTCTCCACATAGGTCACTACGTAGGTTCGCTGAGGAACAGAGTCGCTCTCCAGAACAGCGGGGAATACGACAGGATATTCATAATGATAGCCGATGCCCAGGCTCTCACCGATAATGCCGACAATCCGGAGAAGGTGCGTCAGAATATCATCGAGGTAGCGTTGGACTACATCTCCTGCGGACTGGACCCGGAAAAATCCACCCTGTTCATCCAGTCGCAGGTAAGCGAACTCACGGAACTGGACTTCTTCTACCAGAATCTGGTCACTGTCCAGAGACTCCAGAGGAACCCCACCGTGAAGGCTGAAATCCAGATGAGAGGATTTTCCGAATCCACCGCCGAGACGGACACCAAGGCCGGGCTTCCCGTAGGATTCTTCTGCTACCCCATCAGCCAGGCCGCCGACATCACGGCATTCAACGCCACGACAGTCCCCGCCGGCGAGGACCAGAAACCGATGATAGAACAGACCCGCGAAATAGTCCGCAAGTTCAACTCCACCTACGGGGAGACCCTCGTGGAGCCGGAGATTCTCCTACCGGACAATTCCGCCTGCCTGCGTCTTCCCGGCACCGACGGGAAAGCCAAGATGAGCAAATCCCTGGGAAACTGCATCTATCTTTCCGATTCGGAAGACGAGATCCGGGCGAAGGTGAAAGGAATGTATACCGACCCCACCCACCTGCAGGTATCAGACCCCGGACACGTGGAGAACAATCCCGTATTCACATATCTGGACGCTTTCTGCCGCGATGAACATTTCGAAAAGTTCGGCGGATGCTTCCAGGGAAGAAAAGCCAGTTTCGAATTCCATAATCTCGACGAAGTGAAAGCTCAGTACCGCGCCGGCGGTCTGGGTGACGTGATGATAAAGAACTTCCTCTTCGAAGTCATCAACGACACTCTCAAGCCCATCAGGGAACGCCGCCGTGAACTCGAAAAGAATATTCCCTATGTGTATGACGTCCTCCGGAAAGGATCCGAAGAAGCCCGTGCGGTGGCTGCCGGCACTCTCGCCGCCGTGAAGAGATCCATGCGCATAAACTATTTCGACGCAGGTGTCCTCGAAGAACTCATCAAGGAACAGACTGAGAAATACAAATAATCCAGATATAAGCGGAAGGGACCGACTGAAACCAAAATCAGCCGGTCCCTTCCGCTTATACAGATGGAGCCGTCAATACTTGGCCAGTTCCCCGGCCAGCCGGTTCTTCATCTTCATATACATCTGCAGCGACTGCATAAGTCTCATCTGACTCTCGAAATCAGCCTTTTCCTTCTGCATCCTCCCCAGTTCGGCGGCAGTCTTGTTGTACTCCCAATCCACTATCTTCGCCTTATATCTCAAGACCGCCTCAGGAATAAGCCTGCCCAGAATATTGTCCTCCGGAGTAAGAGCCTTATTGAATTTGTCGATGGTAATGTTGTACTTCTGAATTATCAGGTCAAGCGCCGCCTGCGAGAGTTCCTGGTCAGCATTGTTGATGAACACCCTCTGGATTCTCTCCTGCACCTTCGACACGTCCCCGCCGCTGCGGTCCGCCGACGCACTTTCCGATGCATACAGCAGGAACATCCTCCTGTAGATTCCGTTCCGGAATTCCAGACCGTCCTCTTCCATCTGGGCGCTTACGTACTGGAAAACGGTCAGTTTCTCTTCCTGCTTCTTTCCATAGAGCAGGTCCTCATCGAAAATAAGATCGTACTCCCCGTAGCGCATCAGATAATACATCAGTTCCCTCTCCACCGGGGCGAGGAATTCGTTCGACACCCCCGCATCCTTATCGTTGAAGCCTGAAGGCAATCCGGGCTCTTCGTGTCCTCCCCGCTCCGTCTCATCATACCGGACATCCCCGTAGTCGGGCAATACCCCTCCCTCTTCATCTGTCTCCGGAGGAGGCACCTCCCCGTCATACGGCACGGATTCATGCTGTCCGCCGGTTCCGCCTGCGGACATATTGCCGACAGGCTGCCCTCCTGCCCTGCCCGGCTCGGCGACAGCCCCGCCGCGCTGCCG
>DCIQ01000059.1:0-2690 GCA_002317435.1 Bacteroidales bacterium UBA1722
CCGGAGTGATTATTATGTTCTTCATGCTCGGGTTCATCACGTTTCCGAGTTCCACGAGGTTCGCCATGGGTCCGCGGGGAGTGAATTCACCGGTCACTTCGATGCCGTGGGCACGGAGGGCGGTCCTGGCCCTCTGCAGACATCTCTTTCCGCGGCAGGTTCCCATTCCGAGACGGGAGATATGTTTCAGCTCATCGCAGGTGATGGTCTTGCGGTCACCGATGAGACGGAGCAGATCTCCGATGGTCACGTCCTCGCAGTGGCAGATGAAACCGTCGGCATCATCTGTCTTACCGGGCCTGAATTCCAGAGGGGCGGGATAATTCTCCTTTACTATGAATCCTCTGGCAGCGGTTATGTCACCGGAGGGGACGGAGGTGGCATGCACACGTGCCACATTGGTCTTGTTGGGCTTGCGCAATATCTTCTCTATCACGCCTTCCCCCACTTTCTGTCCGTTGTCGTCCACGAGGAATACCTCCGCACCTTCGGCGGCTTCGTATTCGATAGGGAGGAAGAGTGTGTCCTTCGCCTTGTTATATCCGAAGATGGCCAGACCGGGGCACTGATAGACGCACTCCATACATCCGATGCACTTGTCGTAATCGATGGTCGGGGTCACGGAAGTGGAGGATTTGGTGATGGCTCCCTGCTTACAGGCGAAGGAACAGGGGTTACAGGCGAAGCCGTAGAGACAGTCCATCAGGACGAAAGGTTTGGCCTCCGCACGTTCTGCGGCAGGGCGGTTCGGCTCCTGAAGTATCCGTTTGGGTCTCTGCTGGGAGTCTATGTATTCTTTTGATACTGTCAGATATGCATCCCAGTCGAATCTGCGGCCGAGATTCTGGAGAATCTCGTATGCACATTGACGGCCGCGGAGCACTGCCGAAGTGCCTTCCCCGATTCTTACCGAATCCCCGACACCGTGGCAGTGACGGCCATAGATCAGGTTGCCTTTGGTAAGGAGCTGGCTGTCGGGCACCAGGCCGGTGCAGATGTTTATGCAGTCGATGCCGTCGATTATTTTCTCCGTGCCGGGGATGGGCTGGAAGTTCTTGCATTCAGCGATTACGGCACCAGTGATGCCTGTATGATCTTCGTTCGGAATGGCTTCCAGAAGGATATGGGATGTCATTATGGGGATGCCCAGACGGCGCACGCGGTTAGCCTGCACTGGGAAGCCGCCTTCATGGTCCATCCCTTCTATGATGGCCTTCACGTGGGCTCCGGCCTGCATGGCCTGATAGGAAGTGAGATACCCGATGTTTCCGGCGCCTACCGTGAGAATGTTCTTTCCCAGAAGGGTGAACTGGGTGTTCATCATCCTCTGGACCACGGCTGCCGTATAAACTCCCGGAACATCGTCATTCTTGAAGGCCGGCATGAAAGGCACGGCACCTGTGGCCACTACCAGTTCGTCGGCATCTATATAGAACTGCTCGTCGGTGACCATGTTCTTTACGGCCAGTCGGCCTCCTTCGAGGATATCCCATACGGCACAGTCCAGGAAAATGCCTTCCAGTGAATCACCTGCCAGGGTCTTGGCGATATCGAAGCCTCTCATCCCTCCGAACCTCTTCTCCTTTTCGAAGAAGAAGAACTGGTGGGTCTGCATCAGGAACTGTCCGCCGATATGACTGTTGTTGTCTATCACGAGATTGTCCACTCCGGCTTTTTTCAGTTCTTCCCTTACAGAGAGACCGGCGGGGCCGGCTCCTATGATGGCCACAGTGGTCTTGTACACTTTTTTCGCTTCCCGGGTGCCGGCTTCCGGATCTATGAGAACGCCTTTGAAGCCGTTCTCTTCGTTCATCCGTTCCACTTTCTTCACACCGTCCACTTTCGTGACGCAGATGCGCCGGATCTTTCCGTCCACGAGCATTTCACAGGCGCCGCACTTTCCGATGCCGCACTGCATGGTTCTGTTGCGATGGGCCAGACTGGTGCTGTGAACCTGCATTCCGGCCTGATGGAGGGCGGCGGCGATGGTGCAGCCTTTCTGCCCTCTGACAGTCTTACCTTCGAAAGAGAATTCCGAGTAGTCATCCTCGGGAACCTGAAGAATGGGATGAGTTGAGATTTTATACATGACGTATATCCGTTAATGTTTTTGTATGTGCATCTGTTTGGTGTAATCTGCGACTCAAGTCCCGCATTTGCGGAATTGTATGAATCCTGATAACATCCATCAAAGTTATGATTTTTTGGTCATGATGTCAACTCTGTCGTAAAAATATCTTGTTCCGTTTCCGGATTGTTTTTTAAAAAAGGAAATATTTGTTTACGGAATGTGGTTTTTACCACCGTGACCGGGATAGAGGATACTTTCGCCGGAAAAATGACACGCGTTATGAAAAAATCACTATTGATGGCAGTCGTTATGACTGCAGTGCTGACGGGCGCCTGTACGCCTTTTTCCACGGAAGAAAATTATTCGGAGAGCAAGGTCATATTCGAGACCAAGAGTTTTTCGGATGCGACTGAACGGAATTTCGGGATCATGCCTATGGTGGAACTGTTCCATTTGTCGGTGGAGAGTGTGAGAGGTATGATTTATGACGGATTGTATAAAGACATGCCTGCGGAGATAGTCGTTCCGAAGGGTGAATGCCTCTTCAAACTTGTGTCCGGGGAGTATTCCGGACCGGCTTTCGATTCTCCCCTGTGGGGAGACGAGCAGCTTGTGGAGG
>DCIQ01000059.1:2765-3620 GCA_002317435.1 Bacteroidales bacterium UBA1722
CTTTTCAGCGAAAAGTTCAGGACCTATTTCCCCGATGCCTTCGTCCGGGTGACCAGAAGGGATACTCTCTCACTGGCGACGGAATCACTCGATTATGATGCGGATGATACCGGATTCATCCATTTTCTTCCCGGAAGGGTGACTGTGAATCTGCTCAAGAATTCTTCTGCCGTTCCCGAGCTGCTCACGGGATGGGAATGTTCCGGTGCCGATATGTATACCGTGACGGTGGACGCTTCTTCCGGAGGAAGTACCGCCAACATAGAAGTGTCGGTGGATATGTCGGATGCTCAATACGAAGAGGTATATCTGTACGGCAGGGAAAGGGGCGGTCTGACTCCGTATGACGCTCTACGGCCCGGTGACGTGTCATTTCACAGCGAGGATACGCTATGGGTGGCAGGATATGTAACCGGAAGTTACGTGAACAGGAATTTGATGTTTGGCGCCGATTCTCTGACAGTTTCCTCCAACGTCGCCATCTCCGACACTCCGTTCCCGTCGGATTTTTCCGCCTCCATCCCGGTATATGTCTATTCCGGTCCCTGCCGTTCCCTGAATCTGAAGGATAATCCGTCGGTTCTCGGGCAGCGTGTGGCCGTGCGGGGGGTCATCGGTACTCTCTATGACCTTCCGGCGGTCAAGAAGGGGCTGGAGTATATTTATCTGTAGAAAATATTTTCCTGATTATTTTGAGGTATTAAAAATAATTCCTACAATTGCATTTGAAGAAATTATGCCGGAAATTTTCAGATTGTTCGGTTTTTCATTCTTCTTTTTCAGTCGTGAACATGAACCTGTTCATATTCACGTAGAAGGAAATGGCGGTTATGCAGTTTTTGATTTGGTGGATTC
>DCIQ01000059.1:3640-4599 GCA_002317435.1 Bacteroidales bacterium UBA1722
GTCCTCCGCGATAAACATAATATCAAGTCAAAGGATATGAAGAAGATCGAATCCGCTATCGAAGATAATAAGGAGTTGATCGTTCGAAGATGGAAGAATCATTTTGACAAACCAAGATAATATAGAAGTGTTATGAAACTGAAGGGTGTCTTTTTTGATTCGGAATTTATCTATGCCAGTGATGAATGTGGTAATACCTTGAAGCAGTCTCTGCTTTGGTATCCTGCACTTCTGTCTGCTACGGATGAACAGCGTCGGAATTATTCTGTGGGATTCGACGGATTCCATTGGAGGGAATTGGACGAAGATATCTCTTTTGAAAGTTTCGGGTATGACGATGCCATCCCATCTTCCCTCCAGAGATTCTTCCTGCTCCACAAGGAGATAAACATAGCGGAATTCTCCAAAAGAGCCGGAATCAACGCCACTCTGCTCCGGAATTATATTAATGGTTTCAAAAAGCCTTCCCGCGTCCGTGAGGATGAAATAATAGATGCCATTCATAAAATGGGTATGGAATACACTTCATTTCAGATTCACAGGTAAGACGGTTTTCAACTCCATTCCATATGTCTGGAGATTTGTTTTCACACTGCACCCCAGCAGAAGTGACAATTCAAAAGATATTTTATCCATATTTTGGATAGCTTATATAAATTCCATATATTTGTATCGCATGAGAATAATTACAAAAGAACCTTTACGGTTATATGCGGATAAGCATCCTGAATGTAGAACATCAATCCGGGAATGGATAGCGAAAGTAGAAGAGAGTCAGTGGAACAGTTTTGCTGATGTCCGTCAGACTTTTGGTGATGCAGACATGCCGGGAAATCAGCATTATGTTTTCAACATCCACGGAGGGCATCACCGACTGATTGTTGTCGTAAAGTTCTTTAATCGCACTATCCTCGTAAGATGGATTGGCACGCACGCGGAATATGATAAGATAAAAGACG
>DCIQ01000080.1:0-14662 GCA_002317435.1 Bacteroidales bacterium UBA1722
CTATTCCAATCTGCGGAACATCACAAATCGGTGTCTGTCTGCATTCCACGAAGATATCCTCCCCATCTATCAGATATCCGTTTATGTGGTTGACATTCGTTTTCAGCTCTCCTGAATAAATCGTTTTCTTCTCCGAATCAATCCTGCTGAATCCCACTATCACACAGTGCACGTGAGCCTTTTGATTCGACTCGCTGTTCCAGCGGAAAGTCCTATGGGCGAAATTGATGAATATTCCACCTTCAAGCAGAGACTTCCACAGGTTGGCGACACTCTCTCCCTGACAGATGGAATTGGTCGATACAAACGCAACTTTCGTATCTGTCCCAAAAATCAGCTCGGAGGCCTTCTTGTACCAGCATGCAACATAGTCCAGATTTCCTACGTTCGGCCACTTCTTTCCGAATACTGAAATGACATCTTCCTTTTGGTCTGCAGACATGAACCGTGCACCGACAAACGGAGGATTTCCCATTATGTAGTCGTACCTCACCGGAGTCATCTTGTTCTCCGGAACTCCGAAGTGAACGTCACTGGTTATGACATTGAGTTCCCCGTATGAAACAGCAGGTTCCTGAAGTGTTCTTGGTTTGAGTTCATCAGCATCCTCAGGACGTATCACGTTCAGACGGTCAGCATAGACACAATCCGGTTCTTCTCCTGTCTCAAGTCTGCTCCAGTCAATCCTCAGCGCATTGCCTTCTACGATGTTATGGTAACTTTTCAACGGCAGGAAGTCGAGGTCCATCTGCATTATCTTCTCCGTCTCTGCCATCATCTGGCTCTCCGCTATCCAAAGAGCCGTAGTGGCTACAGAAACGGCGAAGTCATTTATCTCTATCCCGTAAAACTGGTGGATGTCAACTTTGATGGGCGTGAACGCTTCACCCAGTGAAGGACCATTTTCCAGGCTCTGTATCTTTATCGCCTCATTCTCCAGTCTTCTCAGTGAAATGTATGTCTCGGTGAGGAAATTTCCGCTGCCGCAAGCCGGATCGAGGAACTTCAGCCCGGCCAGCTTGTCCTGATATGCGAATGCCTTCTTCACCCTGCTCTTCCGGATGGGGTCCGACTTGATAGCTTCGAGTTCTTCCTTCAATTCATCCAGAAACAGCGGGTCGATGACCTTATGTATATTCCCAATGCTGGTGTAATGCATGCCTCCCGAGCGTCTGGTCTCAGGATTCAAGGTGCTTTCGAAGACTGCACCGAAGATGGTGGGACTGATCTGGCTCCAGTCGAAGTCATCACTGGCATTTTTCAGAATCAGATGGGCTATCTTGTCATTGAAGAACGGCACTTCCACATCCTTGTCAGCGAAGAGGCCGCCGTTAACGTATGGGAAACTCTTCAGACTCGGCTTAAGGTATGGACTCCTTTTGTCCATAGGTGTATCCAGAACCTCGAAGAGTTTTATCAGTCCTTCCCTCATATCCCCTTCCCCCGGTTTGAACTGGCTCAGGTAGTCGTGAAACATCGAATGCTTCCCGAACAGTCCGGAATCCTCGGCATACAGGCAGAAAACCAATCGGACACAGAGGATGTTCAGACTGCGGAGCGTGGCGGGGTCCTCAGGGCTGACGTATTGCTTCAGCAGTTCATCATAAATCTCACCTATTATCTCTCCAGCTTTCAGAGAAACCTCCATCTCCTTCTGAAGATGCAGACTACCTGTATCAACCAGGAAACTCAGTCTCCAATACTCCTTCTCCAGATTGGCCAGTTCGATTATCTCCGGCTCTCCCTGAGGATTCTCCATATCATATACGTGAAAAGTCTTGAAATTGGACATGACCATCCATCTGGGACGTCTGGAGTATGGAAGTTCTGCCGCATACCGCTTCGCCTGCTGGAAAGGAGTCAGAGAAGTGCCGTCGGACTGGGGGATAGCCTTCCTCAGATCCTTCTCGACAGACTTCTGTTCAATGAGGGTATGGGTGGATTCGATATAGGCATCGATGAAACTGGTATTGCTCAGTTTCACCTGATTCTCGAATGATATGATGGAATAGGGGTCTTCAACTTCCAGCACCTTCTCCAGAAGTTCAAGCCAGAAGGACTGACTGTCACCCTTTTCATATCCCCTTCCTTTCCATTTTTTGGAAAAATCCTTCGCTGCTGTCTGCTGACTGTTCTTCATATGGAGTCTGTTTATACTCCCCAAAGATAACCAAAATATCACAGAAACATGGTTCTCAGAAAAATTCGATTCTGTTATATCATATCCTGGCAGCTATCCTCAAAACTTCAAGCGAGGTAATCGAATGCATTGATTACACTAATGTACCATAAATGCAGATAGTGAAGGATATTCGGTACAAATATCAGGCTTACACAACATACAAGCCCCGCAGAATGAAGTATATTTCCGGATGGCTGCCCCCGGCGAGGGAGGGGCCCGCGGCGAAGCCGTGGGAGGTCCCTCCGGAAATATACTCTTCTGCGGGGAGCAGTCCTACTTGACGATACACTCTCAATATGAATAAATGCAAGGGATGATTGTATTTTCCGATGAAAATCCTCGTCCAGCACATTACCACCCACCATTGTCAGAGCATCGTTGAAACCAGTAATCCAAAACCAATCCACCATCATCGGCCACATACGCCCCATAATGAATGACCTTATGGATGACCCCCTTATTTTGGAGGGTAATCCACGATGAAACTCAGCAGAACACTGTGAAAGCTATGCACAGGTGTACTGCTTTTCGTTTACCATCATCATATTTTTCAAGTATCCTATATCTCTCATACCATCTGTCTGGTCGAGTAAGTTCTGACGGTCCTGATTTGAAATTATCTATGCCATACGAATGTAGGATGTCGCTAACATAGCGGAAAAACAGGTATCAGGCCGACAAGTGATTGTAGGGTTAATCATAACAGGCAAGTTCCAACGGTCCGTCCACATCATCCATTTCATCTGGCATGGTAGCATATTATTAAAATATTGATATATAATGAACTATCACATAGCACATATGCCAAATACCGGCTTATGGGAGGGGATTTGATATAGACGTGTTTTATAAGATGAGGAGTGTCAACTACTTATAGAATCCACCTGTGCCAGATAAAATCATCTGACATAGGGACCATTCAAAAACAAGAAAATTCCGACAACCCTCCCCGCACGATAAACACCTGCTACGGAGATGCTAAGGCCGCTTCAGCGGCCCGCCGGAAGGGCGTGTCTGCGAAGCAGACGGAAGCCCTGGAGGCGCCGGCCGAAGGCCGGAAATCCCCCTAGGGGGTACAGGGGGGGGTAAAACAAAAGCCGGCTGCTGCAGCCGGCTTTCCGATCAGTCCAGCGGGAGGATTCTCACATTCCTGAACTGGAGCCCGCGGCCATGCCCGCAGAAACTGATATGACCCTTGGCGTTGAACATGCCGGGATGGTTCCTGTGGTCCACGGTGTAGGGGTTTCGGTCACCTCCGTCGGGGGCGACATTGTGCCCCTGACAGGCTTCGCTGATATCTCCGTCCACGAGCACTTCGCCGTTTACCGTTACGGTGATATGATTGTCCACTACCCTGATCTCTTCCTCGCTCCACTCGCCGACAGGTTTATGTTTCAGTCTCTTGGCGGGGATGACACCATAGACCGAGCCGTGGGTCTGATATTCGCGCAGGTCTGCATAGACGGGGTCGTCGTGGTCGAGAATCTGCACCTCGCACATACCTTCGTATGCGGCGTCGACACCCATAGGAGTCCTCACACCGACACCGTTGTTCACGGCAGGACGGAGGAAGCAGAATTCGAAGCGATATACGAAGTTATGGTATTCCTTCTCCGTGTAGAGGTTACCGTCTCCGCCATAGTTCGCGAACACGTTGATGGCCCCGTTCATCGAAGAATAAGTATTCTTGTCACCTATCCACTTATCGAGGTTCGTACCGTCATAAAGCATTACGAAACCTGCCGCCTTCTCTTCATCGGTAAGTTCAGATACGGGATAGGGCTTGCTGGCGGAGAGAGTGCTCTTCATGGCATCCACTGCATAGCCGTCATCGGGGTCACCGGTGGCGGAAAGAATCTTCATGGCCTTGTCGAAATACTTCACCAGATCATCGTAGGGAATCTCGGTGGGCACCTTGCATCCGATGGTTTTCACCGCATTGGCCGCCTTGACGGCCAAATCCTTATCGGCACTTTCAAGATAAGGTGCCACAGCCTCCATCGCCTCCCTGTTGGCCGTCCCGGCCAGTTTGCCGAGGATGGCACCGGTCACTTTCTCATCCTTCGCGATGGAAAGAGCCTTGATGAAAGCATCAGTCTTGCGGAACTCGCTCATCCGTGATTCGCTGATGAGCTGGATATATCTGGAGAGACATTCACCGTTCGACCGGGCGAATGAGAGAAGTGCTGAAGCGGCGTTTCCGTTCTTGATCCTGCAGAGAGCGGCGAGGGCATCTCCGGAACCTTCCACGGCAGCACCTGTGAGATAAGCCACAGCCTCGTCTGAAGCCGTATATGCGATGGGAAGATAGAATCTGGACTTGTTGGCAGCCTTGAAAGACTCGTCCCTCAGCATAGGGAACCTGTCTTCTGCATCCTCTTCGCTGACACAGGCATACAATGCATCCTGGAGAGTGGCGACATCCGCTTCGTCAGCCTTGTCCAAAAGGGCCGCGACAGCAGAGAGATTATCAGAAGAAACCACCCCCTTGAGAGCGGCCCTGGCATCCTTCGAATGTTCCGCCATCTTGAAGATTACGGGAGCGGCATCAGTGATGTGGCGGGCGGAAGCGAGAGCGATGAGGGAGGCGGGAGCATTATCACCCGCTTTTTCTATGGCTTTGAGGACATTTCCGGTGATGTCACCGTTGAAACTGTTCAGAGCGGCTGCGGCAGCGCAGTCATCCTCAGTTCCAAGACGTGCGATGAGAGCATCGGCAGCGGCATCTCCTCCGATCTTCCCGGCAGCGGCGATGGCTTCGGCGGAGTTGCGGCCGCCTATCTGTCCGAGCACGAATGCCACCTGTCCTCCGACCTTCTTCTCACCGAGCCAATAGAGGACATCGTCCCTGGCATCCGTACCGAGCGACTTGTAAGCCTTGGTCAGTCTGGAATAGAAAGAAGCATCCGCATAATCTTCCGTAGTCATCAGAGCAGTCATCCTGTAAGCATCGTCACTGTCCTTGAGGGCTGCGAGAACTTTGGACACGTTACCGGCTCCGCGAACTTTATGAAGAATCCAGATGGCCTGGCATTTCTTGTGGGATTCTCCGCTGGCGAGCAGTTTCTCGGCCTCGGCGAGGAGATCCTTCTCAGAGAGCTGACAGCAGCCATCCTTCTGTGCGCAGCATGGTGAGCCGAGCATGGCGAGCTGGGACTGGAAAAATGCCCTGGCCGTCTCGTCCACCGCCTTGGAGACCGCATTTTTCAGTCCTTCCGAGACAGGCTCCCTGTAACTTTCGTTTCCGGGAGCATTGGCGAAGCTCACGACTCCGGCGATGGCATATTCAAGTTTATTGTTCGCCCCCTTCTCCGGGGCCTGGAACATACCGGCTACCATTTCGATACTCTGCGGAGCAGACTTGGCGAGATCTTCCATATCGGCGGTGAAGTCACCGTAATTCTGGGCCGGAAGTTGTGCGAGGACATCCGCGACTATGGTGTTGACGGTCCTCTGGCGTGCATCCTGTGCGAAAAGTGATACGCTTGTTACGAGGATGGCTGATATAATGGTCAATATTTTCTTCATGGCAGTAGAGAATTAAAACAGATATTTACCCCATTCGCCTCTCATGGGCTGGTTGATGAGGAGATTGGCTGCATCGTCACCGATGAACGTCTGGGTCTTCGGGTCGAAATTCAGAGTTCTTCCCAGACGGAGGGCACACACACCCATATTTACTATGGTGGCGCTGTGGTATCCCTTTATCTCGTCGAGCGCGAAACGGTGGCGGGTATGGACACATTTCACGAAATCAGTCTCCTGAGGTTCCGGATCGGGAAGCTCGTTGATGACGTTCATGACGTTGGGGATGGTACACTCGAATCCTTTGTAAACGCTTCCGAGAGGTCCTTCGATATAGGGAACCTTACCTTTCGATTCGAATCCCTCGCCTTCCAGAATAATCTTGCAGCCGTCCGCATAAGTGTACGTGATGCTCCTCCAGGTCCCTACCGCATCGGGGTGCTGCTGGGGCGCATCCACTTCCACCTTCACCGGGAATTCGTCATCCTTTCCGAGGATATACTGCACGGGGTCGATATAGTGCTGTCCCATATCGGCGAGTCCGCCTCCGTCATAGTCCCAGTATCCGCGGAACGTAGAGTGGGTACGATGTACGTTGTAGGGTTTGAAGGGTGCCGGACCGAGCCACATGTCATAGTCGAGTTCCGCGGGCACGGGTTCGGGAATGAGGTTCTCCTTTCCGGTCCAGTAGAATTTCCAGGCGAAGCCGGTGGCTCCGGAGATGCGGACTGTCAGCGGCCATCCGAGCTTTCCGCTGGCCACCAGTTTCTTGAGGGGTTTGACAGTGGTTCCGAGTCCGTAGAAAGTGTCTTTGAAGCGGAACCAGGTGTTCAGGCGGAACACCCGTCCGTTACGCTTCACGGCTTCCATCACCGCCTTGCCTTCACCGATGGTTCTGGTCATGGGCTTTTCGCACCATATATCCTTTCCTGCTTTCGCGGCTTCGATGGACATCAGCCCGTGCCAGTGGGGAGGCGTGCAGATATGAACGATATCCACATTGGGGTCATGGGCCAGTTCCCGCCAGTCGCGGTACGGCTTCACAGTCTCTCCGAGTCTTTCCTTGATGTTCTTCACACCATTGTTCAGATGATTGGCGTCCACGTCGCAGATGGAGACGAGACGGCAGGTGCTGTCACTGTAGAAGTGATTTTCGGAGTAGCTGATTCCGCCCATCCCTATGATTCCGTGAGTAAGCTGATCGCTTGGAGCGATGTAGCGGCTGTCTCCGCCCATCTTTCCGAATACTTCGCGTGGAAGTACCGTGAATGCCGCCGCTCCGACGGCAGATTTACGCAAGAAGGATCTTCTGTTCATTTGTTTATATGAATTATGTGAAATTCTGAAAATATCACACAAATTTACAATAAATCCGCGGATTTGCATATCATTCATGCCGTCAAGTTATTTTTGGAATCCCGACAGGCGTGAAATCACAAGATTTTATGTAAGTTTGTAATCGGCATTGTTCATGGCTTCCGGATCAGGAACGAGTATGAATAATGCAGGGTTAAACACTTCAATATTCTGATCATGCGATTGAATCTCATCTATGCCGCGACCATACTGTCAATGGTAATCACAGGCACCGAATGTGCCGCACAGAACGTATATGTAAAGGATACTGTCATGACGACCTATCCGTTCTCCGAACCCGACCCGATTCCGGATCCGGGGAAGATATATCCGTACTGGAGATTCCGGCAGTTCTCCACCGCCGCCGAACCGCATGCCTGGACCATGGTAGTTCTGGAGAATGACTGGCTCCGTGTAAAGATATTCCCCGAAATAGGGGGCAAGGTCTGGTCCGTCTTCGACAAGACAAGCGGTCAGGAGATGTTCTATGACAATGACGCCGTGAAATTCCGCGAAATAGCCATGCGCGGTCCCTGGACCAGCGGCGGGATAGAGTTCAACTACGGCATAATAGGTCACGCCCCCACCTGCGCCTGCCCCGTGGACTGGAGCACTGAAGTGAAAGAGGACGGAAGCGTGAGCTGTTATATAGGTGCATCGGAACTTCTCAGCCGCAGCCGGTGGACCATCGAGATAAACCTCCCCAAGGATGCGGTCTGGCTCAGGACCAGTTCCATCTGGCACAACGGAAGTGCCGAATACCAGCCCTATTACCACTGGGCGAACTCAGGAGTCCGTACTTCAGATGACCTGATGCTCATCTACCCCGCCGAAAATGCCATCGGTCACGCCGGAGAACTTCTTTCATACCCTCTGAACGATAAAGGCAGCGACATCCGCCATTACCGGAATCAGGCCTACGGTGCGGACAAATCGTATCACATGGTGGGATCGCACAAACCTTTCTTCGGAGCATACTACGGCAGCGACGACTGGGGGGTGCTCCACTACTCCATGCGGGACGAGAAACTCGGACGGAAGTATTTCTGCTGGGCCCAGAGCGAGCAGGGAAGCATCTGGATAGACCTCCTCACCGACGGCAAGCCGCAGTACGTAGAGATGCAGAGCGGAAGACTGTTCAACCAGAACGTCCTCGCCTGCTCCGAAAACTCGGCATACAGACAGATTCTGTTCACTCCGTACGGCACCGACAGATGGACCGAATACTGGCTCCCCTTCCGGGGAATAGGTCCGGCGGATGACGTGAATCTGAACGCCGTGACCTCCGTCACGGAAGATGGCGGCCGGACCTGTGCCGGCATATACCCCCTCCGCAGCCTTGAGGGCGACCTCACCGTCACCGACTCCCGCGGACAAGTGCTGTTCTCCGGGCACCGGAGCCTCATCCCCGCCAGCCCCTTCACCATAAAGTTCAAGGGTGAACCCGCCGTCATTGCCGTAGGCAAAAAAATAATATGGAGAGCTGAAGAGGGCAGAACTGACCGCCCGCAGTACGGCAACGCCGATTTCGACCGGACTTCACCCCGTGCGAAGGTGATTATGGCCAGGGATATGGTCGGGATGAAACAGTTCGCGGACGCCGAGAAACTGGCGGACGAAGTGCTCTCCACAGAACCCGGAAATATCGATGCCCTGAATCTGAAAGCGCACCTGCTCTATCGCCGGATGCGTTACGAAGAGGCCCGCACGTATTCGGACCGGGCCCTTTCCATCGACCAGTACGACCCCGAGGCCGGGTACTTCGGAGGACTGGCGGCGACTGCGCTCGGGAAGATTCCCGAAGCGATGGACCGCCTCGAAGTGGCCGCCATCGCGAACAGCCCGCTGCGCAGTGCGGCATACACGGAACTTGCACGTCTGCGCTTCATCTGGGGCGACTTCGACCTGGCCGCCGATTATGCCCATAAAGCCCTGACGGGCAATGCGGACAACCTCACGGCCCTGTTCATCCTACACCGCGCGGCAGGAACCGGCACGGACGCCATCGCGGCGGCGGACCCCCTGTGCCACTTCCCGGCCGCCGAGAAAGTGCTGGACGGAAAGATGACGCCCGCGGAATTCGCCTCCACCTTCAAGTCGGAAATCCCCTGGGAAGACTATCTGGAACTTGCCGTATTCTACGGCAGCCTCGGACTCAGAAAAGAAGCGGCCGCCATACTGGAAACTCTCCCCTCCCGGAATGCCCTCACGGTACTGTGGACAGCATATCTGAAAGAGGATGCCGGACTCATCGCCCAAGCGGAGAAATGCCCCGTCGACTTCGTGTTCCCCTACAGGAGGGAGACCGGGGCAGTGCTGGAATGGGCCCTCGGAAAAGGGGCGGGATGGAAGACAGAATATCTTGCGGCGATGTTCCTGGACCATTTCGGGTATAAGGAACGGGCCGCAGGACTGCTCACCCGGGAAGATACGGGATATGCCCCCTATTACGCATACAGATACAAATTCACCGGAGATATCGGGGATCTGCGCCGGGCGCAATCGCTGGAACCGGACAAATGGCTATATCTCAGGCTTCTGGCCACCAGCCTGACATCCTCGGGCCACTCTGCGGAAGCCGTGGACCTGCTGACACCGTACTATGCCGCACACCCCGACGTGATGCAGATCGGCGATGCACTGACAGACGCCTATATAGCCGAAGGAAGATATGCGGATGCCGGGAAAATCATCGACACGATAGTCTATCTGCCTTTCGAAGGGCAGCGCGGCAGCCACGACAAATACAGTCACATAAAACGCCATCTGGCTGCGGAGGCCATAGACTGCGGAGATCTCGACAGAGCCTCCCGTCTGGTGGAGGAATCCCTCGAATGGCCCGCCCGGCTCGGAGTCGGACGACCTTATGACGACCTGCTGGACACCTCCGTGGAGGAATGGCTGAAAAAGGAAATAGAGGCCAGAAAGAGCGGAAGCGGTCCTTTCGAACCGGTCACTCCCCGTCTGGATTCCTTCACCGATAAAGACAAGAAACTATTTAACTGAACCATATGCGACTTACACTACCACCATTCATGCTCACACTGGCCATTCTGGTCAGCGGATGCACCTCCGAAGCGGAAAAACTCGACAATGCCTACTGCGCCTACGATGACATGATATCCTTCATAGTTCAGGGATACCAGTCCCACTGGGCCGACGGGATGACTCCCGAAACTTACGGACTGAGTACCGAATATCTGAAGGAATCCCCCCACGCAGGATTCTGCAAGACTGACCTCGACGGAGACGGCATCGAAGACCTCATCCTCGGCGAGCAATTCCCGGAAGGGCCCACTGCCGTCTATGACCTTCTCACCATCGACAAAGACACATACGAACTCAAGCATCTCGAACCGGCGGCTACTGGCCGGCGCTTCGCGATGGACTGGTTCGCCAGCTACGCCGTTCCGCAGGACGAACTGTGGAGAAATCAGTATGCCCCCCTTCCCGACCGTGTGGAAGACCTTCTGGGCCGTCTCACAATAGATGAGAAGATCACTCTGCTCGTCTCCACAGCCTTCTCCATCGACCGCTTCGGCATCAGGAAATACTATCACGGAAACGAAGCCCTCCACGGAATAGTCCGTCCCGGACGCTTCACCGTATTCCCCCAGGCCATCGGGATGGCTGCGATGTGGGACCCCGAACTGCATCATCAGATAGCCACGGCGGCATCCGACGAAGCCCGTGCCCGCTGGAACGAACTCGGAGAGGGAGAATTCCAGACGGCTCAATTCTCGGACCTCCTCACATTCTGGTCCCCCACCATCAATATGGCCCGCGACCCCCGCTGGGGAAGGACTCCCGAGACATACGGAGAGGACCCCTATCTGACCGGAGTTCTCGGCACCGCATTCGTAAAGGGACTTCAGGGTGATGATCCGCGCTACCTGAAAGTGGTCTCCACACCCAAGCACTTCGCCGCGAACAATGAAGAGCACAACCGTATGGTATGCGATGCCGTCATCAGCGAAAAACAGCTCCGCGAATACTACCTCCAAGCCTATGAGATGTGCGTGAAGGAAGGCGGCTGCCAATCCGTAATGGCATCATACAACGCCATCAACGGAATGCCCAACTGCTGCAACAAATGGCTTCTCACCGATGTCCTGCGCGGGGACTGGGGATTCGACGGCTATGTGGTATCCGACTGTGCCGGCGTGAGCGCGCTGTACGAATGGCATCACTATGTCCCGGACAAGAAAATAGCGGCCACTCTCGCCATAAAGGCGGGTCTCGACCTCGAATGCGGGGATGATGCATATATGCAGCCCCTCAAGGAAGCATACGACGAAGGGCTGGTCACAGATGAGGACATCGACCGCGCCACCCGCAGAGTACTCACCTCCAGAATGAAACTGGGGCTCTTCGACACCAACATAGATAACCCCTATGCCCACATCGACCCTCTCACCGTAGGCTGTCAGAAGCATCAGGACATCGCACTGGAAGCCGCCAGGGAATCCATCGTCCTGCTGAAGAATGAAGGCGGTTTCCTCCCTCTGGACGAGAACAGCATCAGCTCCATCGCCGTAGTGGGAAACAATGCGGCGAACTGCGAACTCGGTGACTACAGCGGAATTCCCACCATCCAGCCGATATCGGTCCTCAGAGCCATATCCGAAAGACTTGACGGAAAAGTCCGGGTGAATTATGCACCCTGGAGAGCCGCAGGCGACGAGACCGATTTTCTGGAAGCGAAATATTTCACTGACGGCATCAAGGCCGAATATTTCAGCGATATGGAATTCGGTGATCTCAAAACCGTAAAGCAGGAGCCCTACGTCTGGTACGAACCCGCGAACAAGGCACCCGACCCCGAAATCCCCGATGCATTCATGTCGGCCAGATGGACAGGAACCCTCAAGCCCGAGGTTTCGGGAAAATACATCTTCAAACTCGACGTCACCGGTTCTTCCGCCAAGTTCAGCATCGACGGGAAACTCGTGTCCGAAGGAAGGACGGGATGTCAGATTCCGGTCACCCTCCAGGCCGGCAAGGAGTATGATATCCGGATAGAATATGTTCAGGAACGTGAAACGGCTCCCCTGATGACTCTGAAATGGGCGAAGCCCGAGAATGTGGATGTCGCCGCGGGCGACGGTGTGAAACCGCATTTCCGCGAAGCTGTGGAAGCCGCCGCGAAGAGTGATGTCGTCGTCGCTGTAATGGGCATAAACAAGAACTACGAACGCGAGGGACGTGACCGCGACTTCCTGACACTGCCTCAGGAGCAGATCGAATTTCTGCAGACCATATACGAAGCCAACAGGAACGTGATTCTCGTCATAGTGGCCGGAAGTTCGATGGCGGTCAACTGGGAGAATGACCATCTCCCGGCCATCATCGACGCCTGGTACGGCGGGGAATTCGGAGGAAAGGCCATCGAAGAAGTGCTCTTCGGCGATTACAACCCTGCCGGACGTCTCCCCCTGACATTCTACAAGAGCATGGACCAGCTTCCCCCGTTCGGTGACTACGACCTCACCAAGGGACGCACCTACAAGTACTTCCGGGGAGAGCCCCTCTATCCTTTCGGCCACGGTCTGAGCTACACCACATTCGAATACTCAAATCTCCGCGTCAAGGATATGGCGGAAGGGCTTGAAGTAAGTTTCACGGTCCGGAACACCGGAGACCGGAACGGAGACGAAGTGGCCCAGGTATATGTAAAACTGAAGGACTATGAGACTGAGGGTGGCATCGCTCCCATCAAGGAGCTCAAGGGATTCAAACGTGTCACGCTCGCCAAGGGCGAAAAACAGAAAATCAAGATAACAATCCCCCGCGGACAACTCCGGTACTGGAGCGAAAATGAGCACGCTTTCAAGATTACGGAGGAGACTCCTTCGGTATATGTGGGAGCATCATCATCCGATATAAGACTGACACTATGAAACGGGACATACTCCTCTATGCGACCATAGCTCTCGTCATACTGGCTTCCTGTGACCGGTCTCCCCGTCTGGAGACGGAAAGTTCACCCGGCGACCTCACCTGCAGTTCCCTGGCGGAACTGTGGGACGAGGCCGTACCCTTGGGAAATGCCACTCTCGGTGAACTCGTATGGCAGAAGGGGGACTCACTCCGATTCTCCCTCGACCATACCGATCTGTGGGACCTGCGTCCCGTCCCCACCCTGCAGGACCCGGAACATTTCAACTGGAGATGGATTCGGGAACGTGTAGCGGAGAAGGATGCAGATGCCATAAAGGAGAAGATAGAAGACCCGTACTCGTACGATCCGGGACCCACCAAAATCCCCTGCGCCGCACTGGAGTTTCCCGTCAGCAGTCTCGGTGAAGTGTCATCAGTGCACCTCTATGTCCGAGATGCCATCTGCAGAGTGGACTGGAAAGGAGGAGTTTCACTGGAGACCTTCGTCGCCGCATCGGAAAACGTGGGATGGTTCAGATTCACCGGAATCGATGACCCGGATTTCCGTCCCGAACTGAAGATACCTGCCTATTCCCGTCCTTCCGACCCTTCCGAAGGAGGCCACTCGGAAATAGGTCTGATGGCTCTCGGCTATGAGTCCGGAGCGATCACTGAAGGAAAGGACAAGATTCTTTATCATCAGAAAGGCTGGGGCGATTACAGTTACGATGTCGCCGTGCAGTGGAAGCGCCGCGGAAAGACTCTTTACGGAGTATGGAGTGTAAGCACTTCGCTGGATGATGCCGACGCTGCGGAAGAAGCGCGGAAAGCTCTCGCCCGCGGTCTGGCGGAAGACTGGAAAGGCCACCTCGCCTACTGGGACACTTTCTGGGAGACGTCCTCCGTCTCCATACCGGACCCCGTACTGCAGCGCCAGTACGACAGCGAGATGTACAAGTTGGGCTCGGCAAGCAGACAGAATTCCCGCCCCATATCGCTGCAGGCAGTGTGGACGGCAGACGATGGGAATATCCCCCCCTGGAGAGGAGACTACCACAACGACCTGAACACCCAACTCAGCTACTGGCCAGTGTACATAGGTAATCATCTCTCCGAAGGGGAGGCTTATCTGAACACCATGTGGAACCAGCAGGAGGCATTCAGGAAATACACCAAAGGCATATTCGGAGTGGACGGCATAATAGTTCCCGGAGTCACATCACTCGACGGACAGCCTATGGGAGGATGGACACAGTACTCGATTTCCCAGAGCGTGGGAGCCTGGATATCCCAGCATTTCTATCTCCACTGGAAATACTCGGCGGATGAAGAATTTCTGCGTGATCGGGCCTATCCGTTCACCAGAGAGGTAGCGACGGCTCTGGAACAGCTCTCAGTAATCGATGCCTCCGGCCATCGCACTTTCGAGCTGAGCGCCAGTCCGGAGATTTACGACAACACCCTGGATGCCTGGTTCCACACCATAACCAACTACGACCTTTCGCTGATGCGTTTCGCATTCAAGGCTGCAGCCGAAGAAGCCGATGCACTGGGACTCACCGAAGAATCCGGACATTGGTCCGCACTGATATCGGAACTCCCCGACTTCGACACGGAGGACGATGCCCTCACTTTCGCAAAGGGCTTTCCCTACAACGTATCCCACCGTCATTTCTCCCACGCGATGGCCATTTTCCCTCTCGGACTGATAGACTGGAA
>DCIQ01000080.1:14739-21343 GCA_002317435.1 Bacteroidales bacterium UBA1722
CCCGAATGGTGGTGCGGGTACTCCTACAGCTGGTTCGGCAATATGAAGGCACGTGCCATGGATGGAGAAGGGGCAGCCGAAGCCTTGCGCACTTTTGCGGAATGCTTCGTACTTCCGAACACCTTCCACGCCAACGGAGACCAGACACGGACAGGAAAATCGAATTTCACTTACCGTCCCTTTACGCTCGAAGGAAATTTCGCATTCGCTTCCGGTATCCAGCAGATGCTGCTCCAGAGCCATACAGGCACCATCAGGGTATTTCCGGCCATCCCCGCATCGTGGCAGGATGTGAGTTTCGACCACCTCCGCGCACGGGGCGCATTTCTGGTATCCGCCGGGATGGAGAACGGTGAAGTGACTCACATAAGCGTATATTCTGAAAAAGGAGGTCCCCTCTCCATCCTGATCCCCGGAGAGGAGACGCCGCGTCACATAGACACTGCGGCGGGAGACACCTTCAACTGGCCGGAACAGCCCTGAGTTCTATTCGAACCTGTAGCTGAACTTTTCGGTCCGGCGGCTGTTGGAACCGTCATAATGCAGGTATGCTCCGTAACTGGTCCGATAGATGCATCCCTCGATGACATCTATGTTCAAGGCGGAGAAAGCCGGCTGGTTGACGGTTCCGTGAGGTTGATACGCTTTATTCAGGGCAGTGCCCTGACTGCCGAGGGACGCCTCGCCGAGCATCAGGATATCATACTTCTTCGAGCCGTCAGTCTTCTGGCAGCGGAACGCGTTCTTGCTGTGGATATGACCGAAAAGGTGGCAGACGAAATCAAGGTGCGGACATGCCGTGAAATCTGCGTTCACCTCGATGTTCTCGTCACCAAGTTCATCCGGATATGTCCTGCACAGATGAGTGCCATGCTGGGCAGCGTCGATAATATCCGGAATCATGAACGAATCCTGATAGAACCGGGCATCGGGCTTGGCAAGTTCTTCATTGAAGAAAAGGCTGTCGTCACCGAAGGAATAGTGCATCACCGTGATGACATGCAGTCCCTGCCGCGCAGCATCCTGAAGAACGGAAACGAGCCAGTCTATCTGCTTCCGGGAGAACGTGGCTGTCATGAACTTGCGGAGTTCGAACCGTCCGTCGTCATAGTCGAACGGGTCCAGCATTATGATACGGAACTTCGCACCCATTTCAGAACTGGAGCCATAATCACAGTACCCGTAGGCGCGCTGCCCGGCCTCATCTCCCCAGACCACCCCGGGGCTGAATGCCTGAACGATTCCGGAACAGATCCGTCTGAAGAAATCGCACTTGGGGACACCGGGCACATCGTGGTTTCCGGGCACCTGTATGACCGGCACGTCGTCGGCGTTGGCTGCATGGACCGTCTGACACGAGACGGTGAGGTCATCCTTGGTGACCTCCGCGTATTCTGCAGTACAGTAATTACTGTCATCCCCTGAATTGACCACCACATCCGCACGTCCTCCGGCCAATCGGATGGCATCATATTCAAACACCCGGTTACTGTGGATATCCGTAATGTGGAATATCGTGAAACGACGGTACCACTGGTATCCCTCCCCGTTTTCATTTATCTTTCTTCCATACTGATACGCACGGAATTCAGGCTCGAAAAGAGCGGCATTCTGCTCTGAGATGTTCTGTGCCGCGGCTGATAGCGCGGTCAGCATGACCGCCGCGGCTGATAGCAATCTGTTGAATCCAATCATTCTCTGAAATTTAAAAATCCGATTTGGGAATCATTTAAAAAAACGCCGACACAGCGACACGGCGGCTATTCCGGAATCCCGGAGACAAATCTCAGAGAATCCCCCGCCGAAGTATCTATATTCAGGACGGCATCATGCGATACGGTTTCCAGTGTCCCGTTGCGGAACACCTCCACGTCATGCCCGGGCCAGGGATTCTCCAACACACAGGAGCGTCCTTTCTCACTGTGGATACGGACTTCTCCTATCTGTCCGCCACTTATGGAAGAGGAGACGAGAAAAGCGCCATAGGCCCTGAGAGCCCTGTATGATGCGTCGATGGTACGGTCCCAGTTCGGGAATACGCGGATAACGCCCTCATAACTCTGAAGGAACATTTCATTGATGGTCATCGGGACACCGGATAATGTTTCTATTCCGCCGCCGTCCTGATAAATCCATCCGTTGGGGTATGTCTGCATCGCTATCCGCTCTTTCATATGCCTGAGGACTTCAGCGGCAGGATATCCGATCCTGACGGCACCGGGATAACTGGTCTCGAATCCGTTTCCGAGCGAATTGCCCCAGTCCTCCCCGTTTCTGCCGCTCCAGTGCCCGATGTCATCGAGAAGGATATTGTTCAGTTCCGGAGTTCCCATGGGACCCGCCACTCCGGAAGGAAGAACCAGACCATGTATCGAAATCCTGTTCAGTCCGGTCGCCCTTACGTCTCCATCCTCTCCGTCTTCTCTGTTCCGCTGCTTGTCCTTCAGGCTCAGACGTCCGTCATCATCATATCCCACGGGATAATCTGCAAGTCCGGATTCGACATACAGCCAGCGTGCCCGCTTCGTGGAATCCTCCCCCAGAAATTCACTCAATGCGGCAGCCCCGCGCATCGACATTCTGGCAAGTCCGAGGGCCGTGACCGAATTATAGTCGTGGATATCATCACTCCAGGGCATCACTTCATAGAAAGTATCGTCGGCTATCACGAATCTCCCGTCGCGTTCCTTCACGAAGTCGGCATAGAAATCCGCACAGGCAGAGACGAAAGGATAAACCTTCCGGGCATATTCTTCATCGTACGTACTATAGAACCGCATCATCATATTGGACGCCGCGAACGCCGCATCGGTCTTCTGTCCCCAAAACATATAGCCTCCTTCGAGAGGTGGATCGAAATATCTGTACCATCCGTACATGACATCATCCGGATTCCTCACCCAACGGGTTGATGTGGCTCCCATCGGACTGATTCCCACGGGATAGAGAACTCCGCCGCAGCCCACGAGAGTCCGCGCCAGTTCCCTGCCGGTATCCATGAAGTCCAGTACCGGCCGGTCATAATTGTCAGTCAGGGAAAGATGGTTCGAAGAGAAACAGTGCCAGAACGGTGCCTGATAATTATAGTTGAGATGATAATCACCGTTCCATGCTGTGAAATCGGTGGTGATGAAAGGTCCCCACAGCCCTGGAGCGAATTTCCCGGAACGGGACGAACAAGCGAAAAGATACTGTGACGTATAGTAGTAATATTCCAGTTCATCATCATCGATATCCACCCCGGACTCGTTCCAGAATGAATTCCACCACTGCCGATGTGACTTGGCCAGGGATTTGAGGGCTGCCGCTTTCTTCCAGGAAGGGACTTTTCCGCTGAAGAGCCGTGCACCTTCTATGGCCGCCCGTTTCCAATCCGCAGTGTCATGATTCGTGAAGGCTGTCAGCACGACGACGCTCTTCTCTCCCGGATTCAGTATGACCATACTGTCGGGAACATTGACAGCCATACATATATCCGACGGAAATTCCACTTCCGGCACATCTCCGAGGGAACGGGTCACCCAGGCCACTTCGTCATCATCTCCGGAGGCATTACGGGAACCATATCCTTCGGGGGACCACAGTTTCAAAGTGAGTTCCGTCTTCTCCGATGCCGTCATCTCCAGAACCACGATGTTCCGAGTGGCATGCACCCACGCACGGATATCGAGGATATCCGCACCGTCGGTGAAGGATGCCTTCAGGGCCGCACTTCCCGGCAGCTGTTCCGCGGCATAGCGCCCGCGTGAGATGATATCCGCCTTTATGTCCAGCCCTCCGGGCAATGCCGGACCGGACCCTTGGAAATGTTCCGGGTACGCTCTCCAGAAATCGTTCTTCCCCACATAGAACCGCAGCATCCCGGGGGATGCGCACATGGTGACACCGATGTCCCCGTTCCCTGCCAGCGGGGCGTCAGGATTCTTGTCGGTAGGGACATTCTGAGGATATCCGCTGAATGCAGTCGTGAACATGTCGATATCGTTGGTGGCCGGAGCCGTGCATCCGCACAGGACGGAAACGGTCAACAGGCACGCTGATAATCTTATATTCATATTATGCTCTGATTGATGGACAAATTGTATTGCAAAGATACCCTTTAGAAGTGAAAAAAATAACTTGATAAGGATTTATGAATTATTTTTGAGGAAGGATTCCTTTTTGAAGAAGGAGTCGGAACAGAATTCAGTGAACAATAAAAAATTCAATCCATTGAAATACATCAGCATCTTCATCACAGCATCAGTGTTGGCACTGGCATCCTGCTCCGCAGAAAAAACACCCGCCGATTATGTCAATCCGTTCATCGGAGCCAGCACCAGCACAGACCTGGCCGGCATCTATCACGGTCTGGGCAAGACATTCCCCGGAGCCGCCACCCCCTGGGGGATGGTGCAGGTAAGTCCGAACACCGTCACAGGAGGGGACAACGGGCCCGGCTACAGTTACGAACACGAAACGATCGAAGGATTCGCCTTCACGCAGATGAGCGGAATAGGATGGTTCGGGGATTTCGGAAACTTTCTGGTCATGCCGACCACAGGGAAGATGTATTTTACCGCCGGACTTCCGGACGGTTCCGTAAAAGGCTGGCGCTCCCGTTTCGACAAATCTTCCGAAACGGCATCGGCCGGATATTATTCCGCCTGCCTGACCGACTACGGCATCCGTGTGGAAGCATCCGCCGCCCCGCACAGCGGCATCCTGCAGTTCACATTTCCCGAAGGGAAGGATTCGAGAATACAGATCGACCTGGCCAGAAGAGTGGGAGGCTCATCCACATATCAGAACATAAAGGTAGTGGATGACAGGACCGTCGAAGGGTGGATGTACTGCCCTCCCGCAGGCGGAGGATGGGGACACGGAGACGGAAAAGCCGACTATACGGTTTATTTCCACGCCCGTTTCAGCCGTCCGTTCACCGACTATGGTTTCTGGAGTGCCGGCATCCCGGCGGACATGGAATTCCATAACGATGAGATGGTCAGTCCGGAATTTCTCGCGAAGGTGGCCGCATCTGACATAATCACCGGCACTGACAGTTTGGAAGGCACCCACATAGGCTTCTACACCCAGTTTCCGACCGGAAAAGATGAGCGGATAACCCTCCGCGTAGGTATATCATACGTGGACATAGAGGGAGCCAGAAACAATCTGGCATCAGAGATAGCGGACAAATCCTTCGACCGGGTACGTAAAGAAGCCCGCCGGTCATGGAACGACGCTCTCGGCCGCATAGAAATCCGGGGCGGAACCGAAGACGAAAGGACCATCTTCTATACCGCCCTCTATCACACTATGATAGACCCGAGAATCTTCGCCGACACGGACGGACGTTATGTCGGTGGCGACGGAAAGATACACTCTCCCGACCGCGATTTCATAAAGAGGACCATCTTCAGCGGATGGGACGTATTCCGAAGCCAGATGCCGCTTTCCACATTGGTTTACCCGGAAGTCACACATGACCTCATCAATACTCTGATACATTTGGCCGAGGAATCCGGCAAAGGGTATTTCGAGCGATGGGAGATAGTGAACGCCTATTCCGGATGCATGGTGGGGCACCCCGCGCTTTCCATAATAGCGGACGCCTACGCCAAAGGCATCAGGGACTTCGATGCAGAAAAGGCCTTCGAAATAGGGAAACGGACTTCCGCCACAGGTATCGACCCCGAACTGGGATATAACCCCGGAGACATCTCCACCACCCTCGAAGACGGTTACGGAGACTGGTGTCTGGGCAGATTCGCAGAAATGACAGGCCATCAGGATGAAGCATCCTTCTACTATGGACAGTCAATGGCATACCGGAAGATTTTCGACCCTGAGAAGAAGTGGTTCCGGCCCCGGAATGAAGACGGTTCATGGGAGGAATGGCCTGATGACGGACGGCTTGAGGATGGCTACGGCTGCGTAGAAAGCAACCCATACCAGCAGGGATGGTTCGTGCCGCACGACATCGACGGTCTGGCCGATCTGTTGGGAGGCAGGGAGGCCGCTCTGGAGGACCTCACCGCATTCTTCGATGCCACTCCGGAGGATTTCCACTGGAATTCATACTATAACCACGCCAATGAGCCTGTCCATCACGTCCCGTTCCTGTTCAACCGCCTGGGCGCTCCGTGGCTCACCCAGAAATGGACGCGGAAGATCTGCGCTGACGCGTACCGCAACTGCGTGGAGGGGCTGGTCGGAAATGAGGACTGCGGACAGATGTCGGCCTGGTACGTGCTGGCCGCCTGCGGCATTCACCCCGTCTGCCCCGGAGAGACCGTCTGGGAAATCACAAGTCCGGTATTCGATGAAGCCAGGATCCATATTGCCGGAGGCAATACGTTCGTTATCAGAGCGGTGAACAATTCACCGGAGAACATCTACATCCGGTCCGCCGAGCTGAACGGAACGCCGCTCAGCCGCCTGCAGCTGGAACACGCGGACATCGTGAAAGGCGGAGAACTCGTCCTGCGGATGGGACGGAATCACTGAGGTAATTCCCGGCTCACCTCCTCATTCGGTAATTTTTTCAAGAAGCAGACAGGCCAAAGCCTTAGTGAATACAGGAAATCTTTATTATGACTATTATTGCATCATGTTATGCGAC
>DCIQ01000080.1:21399-25833 GCA_002317435.1 Bacteroidales bacterium UBA1722
CATGTTATGCGACATATATGAAAAAAGCCACATTATTACTATCCGCAGTACTTATTGCGTCACTTTTTCCTTTTGAGGCCAGCGCAGGAGACCATAAGAGAAATCACATTGTCGATGGAGGGATGATGCTTCACACCGGCTATCTGTCCGGAAGCATAGAGTCTCTGAACTATAAAGCCTCAGGAATGCCGTTCGGCGTCGGTGGTGTACTTCACGTTCACCTCGGCGAACATTTCAGAATAGGTGGGGAAGGATATGTCTCCACACTCAAGCAAATGGGCAATGGAAGTTACATAAAGTACGGGTGGGGAGGCATCCTCGGAGACTTCATATGGACATTCAAACACGTAATGCCATACGCGGGACTGACTGTCGGAGGTGGCTCAAATACCGACTTCCTGATGATGGATTCCCCGAATGACGATTTTCGGATAGACGGAGAAGCATACTATCGGAAACGGGGATTCATGTTGATCGCCCCCTATATCGGATGCGACTTCATTCTCTCCCACAAAATACACCTTACGGCAAAAATGGATTTTCTATCTCCCATAGGGAAAGACTTACAGATACCACTCGGACCGAGACTCTATTTCGGAATTATTTTCTATCACTGAAATCATATGTGTCCACTACTGTTAGCGGACACACATATAACATTATAGGACTTCGTGCCGCGTAGCGGCACGAAGTCCTATAATGTTGTTACTTGATTATCGCTACTTTGAGTGAAGTGTATAAGGCGTTTCCCTTGGCTGTGAGGTGGTATTTCTGTCTTGGATGGTTCGGCCGGTCAGGATACTGCATCGAAATGAATTTGGAGGTGATGGCAGGTTCCAGATATGTTGTGCGGAAACTTTTTCTATCCTTCAGGTTCATAGTATTCATCAATTGCAGCGCTGTGAAGGAATTCTCTGCAAGATTAAGAACAATTGAACAGATGTTTTCTTCTGCTTCAAAAATATCCGTGTCGTCCTTTTGTGATGGAACTTGAGGGGCAGGTTGGGGGGTAACTTGAGGGGTCGCCTTACTCCATCCCTCAGGTGGATTAATCAGCATGTCCCTATTATGAAGTTCGTTTTTTTCATTCATCAACAGATTCCTGAAAAACAACTCCAGAAAACGGAAATCGTAAACAATGCCTTTCTTTGCGTTTTTATAGTTGGCTCTGACCAGTGCATTTCGGAAATACCATGAATGTTCTGAGAACAGAGTATTGTCTGCATCAAATCCGATGGATCTGAGATTTTTGGGAATATCAGATAAAAAATCATTTGAGGACAGACAACATAGCACCGGATTGCATTTTGATAGCAATACGTTGCAAGTTGGTGGTGCAAAAAACACCTCTCTGCACCACCGAGTCAGTGCATAAGCAACATTCTGAGAATGTTTACCGGTTCCGCCCTTGGTCGGATGCCCGTTCTCCCATGGGCGGTAATGGACTGACATCCCGTTATGGGTATGATCAACGTGAATTTCGAAAAGTTTCTTGCCGTTATCGCCATAGACCGCAATAAACTTCAATTTCCCGGCATAAGAATCATTCAAGCCCTTCTTGTCTGTGGCTGGTTTATTGACAGCCACGTAAATACGATTGGGTGTGTGGCTCTCTTCAGGAAGTTTAACATTCAAATCCTTGTTATTTGGTCCAGCCTCATGGTGCTTTGATAAAGTCTTTATCTCCAGAGACGAGGTAATCGGCCGGAATCGCTTGGGCCATAGAAATCAATCGGAAACGTATCTGGATATTTTAGGTCTTGAAGCGACATCCCTGATTTCATTGAGAAGCGCATTGGAAACATAAATTTCTACGCTGCTGTCATCAAGTACTTCTTTCTGAATCTCTTCATCGGAGATATTGATATTCTTAGGGCAGGATTCTATGAACCTGTCGAGAGCATTGGTGCCGGTACGATATTTCCATTTTTATTTCCATAATTCTCTATATTTGCATAGTTTTAGAAATACATTATGCCAAATACGAGCTACATATCTCTTCGCAATAAATTCATCGAGTACGGTTGCTTCAACATTTACCAGGTACTGATGTGGGATGCCGGATTCGACTCGAACAACTACACCAGATGGTGCAAGCAGGGTCTGCTGGTACGTCTGCGCCGTGGCTGGTTCGCGTTCCCCGAACTATTGAAAATACCCGATTTCGCGAGATACGTCGCAGGTCGGATTTACAAGCCTTCATACATCAGCCTACAGACAGCGCTTTCGTTCTATGGGATGATTCCGGAGGCGGTGACCGACATCACCAGCGTATCCACACTCAAGACCGCGGAATTCACAAACATGTTCGGGACATACACGTATAGAACGATCAAGACGGAACTGTTTTTCGGATTTGAACTAAGGAAGATGCAAGACAGCCGCACAACACTCTTTGCCACTCCGGAAAAGGCTCTTCTGGACTTGATGTACCTTTACCCGGAATATAACGATGAAGCCGCAATGCTGGATTTGAGGTTGGATGAAGACTATATGGAGAATGAACTTGACCTGACAAAGCTTCGGGAATACGCCTCTCGATTCGGCAGCAAGGCATTGGACATAAGATTGAACACACTTATAAAAGCATACGGACTATGATTGACATAAAGCAGATAAGCGGATATTTTCCCGGAGCCGTCAGGGACAACGCGTCATTCCATAAACATATGCTGAAGGAGTACCTCCAACTTATGATTCTGGACTACATCTCCTCATCTCCGTATGCTGACAAGCTGTGTTTCATAGGCGGGACCAATTTGCGCCTTGTCCACGGCATCGACAGATTCTCGGAGGATCTGGACTTTGACTGCAAGAATATGACGGAAGAGCAGTTCAAGGCAATGACCGACGGTGTCCTGTCCTTCCTCCGGATGAACGATTTCAATGTCGAGCCGCGCGACAGGGAAAATCCCAAACTGTCTGCATTCAGACGTAATTTCTATTTCCCAGGTCTGTTGTTCGAAATGAATCTCACGGGACACAGGGATGAGCGTTTCCTCATCAAGATTGAAGCCCAAGACCAAGGTGTTGAATACACATCTGAAATGATGGATGTAAAAGGCTGTGGATTCTTTTTCCCCATCCAAGTTCCTCCTGTAGGGGTACTGTGCTCAATGAAACTTTCGGCCCTTACCGCAAGAGCAAAAGGCCGCGATTTCTATGATACGATGTTCCTCCTGTCAAAGACTCAGCCGGACTATGATTTTTTGAAGGAGCGTTGCTGCATCGGCTCATTGGAAGAGTTGAAGGCCCATATATGCGAGTTGCTCAAGAACGTCGACCTGAAAACCAAAGCGCGCGATTTCGAGCATCTTCTCTTCAACTCCAAGAATGCCAACAAGATTCTCCGCTTCGAAGAGTTCATATTTTCCCTATGATTCCGGCCCGGTCACGGGCAAAACCACAGGGTCGACTCAAAGTCATTTTATCTGACCTGCGGGGAGGAAATATCGCGAAGTATAGGAAATCAGCAGCCTCATGGTGCTTTGATAAAGTTCATCTCCAATCTGGACGATGAGAACAGGGTAATTTTCGCAAAAGCGATTTATGAGTATGCTATGAGATGGCTCGGGTATGAGTTTGAAGGTTCTCGCACATTCAATCAAGAGACCTATTTATGCTGATGAAAAAGGTCAATGAATTGACTGAATGTCAAAATTTTACAGACTCCGCTCTGAATCAGGACAAGTAAGTCTTTATCTCCCGTGACGAGATAATCGGCCGGAATCGCTTGGGCCATAGAAATCAAGTAGAGATCCTTTGAATCACGTATGTCTGATTCCACGGTCCGGTAATTGTTCACCATCTTACATCTTTCTTCGATTACCTCCATTAACGATGACACCCTGTCATCGGAAACGTATCTGGATATTTTAGGTCTTGAAGCGACATCCCTGATTTCATTGAGAAGCGCATTGGAAACATAAATTTCTACGTTGCTGTCATCAAGTACTTCTTTCAGTACGGCGATATACTGTCCGAACAGGAAAGAAATCCAGATGTTGGTATCGAAAATGACCTTCATTTGGAATATCTTACAGCGTTGACTTCTTCCTGAATCTCTTCATCGGAGATATTGATATCCTTAGGGCAGGATTCTATGAACCTGTCGAGAGCATTGGTGCCGGTACGATACTTCCACCCCATCTTCTGTGCCAATGAAGTAAGGAAGTTCACCTCATCATTCGGTACGGTCACTACTATCTGGGTCATAACTGTGGTGTTTTATGGTTTCCGCAAATTTATGATTTTTTTGAAATCACAAAGAATCACCGTAGGTTTTTTGCAGATGATAATCTCAAACACAGCCTACACTTGTCTGTATGGAATCTCGGAACAATTGATAGTGATTCCCATTTGTATTGGTCCATACCTTAATTTCGTGGAAGATTGGAGCAGCATTTCAATGCTGGAAAATCCGCGCGCGAGTGA
>DCIQ01000080.1:25889-26491 GCA_002317435.1 Bacteroidales bacterium UBA1722
AAACCGAAATAATAATGACCCCTCCATTGGAAAGGAAAGGGGGTCAAACTTAGAAAATTTTCAGGGGTCAATCGATTTTCGGCCGCGGGGGTCAACAAGAAGCGGTTTTTCCATTTAGAGACGAAATTGAACCTGAATCATCAACATTGGAAAATAATCGGAAAGAAATGCGAAAAATCCCCGCCAGAACTAATTCTGACGGGGATTTTCGTGACCTCGGTGGGATTCAAACCCGCAACCTTTTGATCCGTAGTCAAATGCTCTGTTCAGTTGAGCTACGAGGCCGATTTGAGTAAACTACTCTGCTGCTTCAGGGGTCTCGCCTGCTGAAGGGGCGATATAGCGTTTCTCTTTGATTCTGGCTTTCTTACCGGTAAGGTTCCTGAGGTAGAAGATACGGCTCCTGCGAACTTTACCATATTTGTTGACTTCGATGGAAGAGATGAAAGGAGATTCGATGGGGAAAATTCTTTCCACGCCCACGCCGTTGGAGATTTTTCTGATGGTGAAAGTCTTGGTGACACCGTGACCCTTCATCTGGATAACAACTCCGCGGAACTTCTGAAGACGCTCTTTGTTCTCTTCTTTAATCTTATAGGTGA
>DCIQ01000026.1:0-2728 GCA_002317435.1 Bacteroidales bacterium UBA1722
ATGACGGTGGCGGACAGGGATGGAAAGGTGCTGATACCGGAGATGTCATTCATCCCGGCTGGAAGCGGGGATGTCGTGAAGATGTCCGCCCTCATCGAAGACCGCTTCAGAGACCTGAAGGTTACCTCCAACGGTGGGATTATCGGTGATGATGACGGCACTTTCTCCGGGAAGGACCTCACAGAGAGCGGAGACCCCGACAAGAGTTCTATGCTGAGCGTCCGCATCGCCGATGATGAAAGATTCTACGGCGGAGGAAGCACCAGCCGGGAGCATATCCAGCACAGGGGCGAACTTCTGAGAATGCATACCACCTACCAGCATACGGAGATTCCGATGCCGTTTCTGGTGAGTTCGCACGGATGGGGCATTTTCAACAATACCACCCGCCGGAACTATTTCGATGTGGCATATACTTCCCCGGACCGCCTGAATATCTACACCCCTTACGATGAGGCTGATTTCTATATTTTCGTGGGGGATACGATGGAAGATGTCATAGATAGCTATACTCTGTTGACAGGTCGCCCCTACTTACTTCCCAAATGGGCATACGGTCTATGTTTCGGCCCCAATATGCGCGAGGACCAGTGGGATATCCTCACTGACGCTGTCCTCTTCCGTCAGACTGATGTGCCTTGCGACGTTTTCTGGCTGGAGCCGCAGTGGATGGAGAAGCGCTATGACTTCTCCACCCGGAAGAAGTTCAATTCGAAACTGTTCTCTCCCGAACCGTACTGGGTCGAGGACCAGTATCCGAAAAAACTCCATAACCGTCTCTTTATCGGTAAGCTCCGCAATATGGGGTATCACCTCGGGCTCTGGTTCTGCGAAGAATACGACCTGAGCATACAGGAAGAGGATAATATTGCCGTAAGGCAGGGAAGAGATACTTCCGGGCTGGAACACTGGATGGACCATATCAAGACATTCATCGACCTCGGGGTGGAGGGTTTCAAGCTGGACCCTGCCCGCACCATCGATGAGCATACCTTCCGCCACTACTATAACGGACGGGACGACAGGGAGATGCATAACCTCAATCAGGTGCTCCTCCCCAAGCAGATGCGCCTCCTGACGCAGAACTACACCGGAAAGCGCAGCTGGCACCACTACTGTGCGGGGTGGAGCGGTACCCAGCACTGGGGGGCTTCCACCAGCGGGGACAACGGAGGAGGCAGGACGGCTCTCTTCGATCAGCTGAATCTCGGGATGAGCGGCTTTATGAATACCTCCTGCGATGTCA
The DNA here is from genome assembly GCA_002317435.1 of Bacteroidales bacterium UBA1722. Lineage (GTDB taxonomy): Bacteria > Bacteroidota > Bacteroidia > Bacteroidales > UBA932 > Minthomonas. The sequence continues at coordinate 1,247 of DCIQ01000026.1, forward strand.
TGTCAGTCCCGGCCGAACAGGAGATGCAGAGTCTCCACTTCGGGATGTTCCTCCCGTGGGTGCAGATAAACAGCTGGTTCTCGATGATGCAGCCTTTCTATTATAATGACTTCCAGCAGACCCTTTACCGTAACGCGGTGAAGCTCCGCTATGAACTGATACCATACATTTATTCGATGGCTCTCGAAGGGGCGCTGACCGGTATGCCTATGGTGCGTTCGATGCCGCTGATGTTTCCCTCTGACCGGAACTTGGATGACTGCTGTTATCAGTATATGTTCGGACAGTGGCTCTGTGTGGGTATTTTTACCAATGAAATATATCTTCCCGAAGGTGTCTGGACAGATGCCTGGACGGGCGAGAGGATAGTCAGCGGAGGTGAGACATTCACCCGTACATATCCTGAGGACAGGGCGGGACTGCTGTTCATCCGCGAAGGGGCGATAATCCCATGCGTGGAGGGGCTCAAGTATATCGGCACCGAGCCTTTCGACACGTTCACTGTAAAATTCTACCCCCACGGTGAAAGCAGGTACGTGATGTATGATTCCGATGCGGAGAGTTACGGTTACGAGCAGGGGAGAGTGGCGTCAACTCTTTTCGAAAGCAGGCAGGAGGGGAAGAGTATCACCCTCACCATCAATCCCGTGCAGGGTTCTTTCGAGAATATGCCGCTCTTGCGGAATTTCAATGTGGAGGTGCATACTGATTCGTCTCCCCGGAAAGTGTCAGTCGACGGGGTCAGCGTCAGCGGATGGCGGTATGCGGAGGGTGTGCTCTCACTTTCCGTTCCGGCTGTTTCAGCCGACAGGAAAGTGCGCATAGAAATCATGACCCGATGATTCTGACATGGAGTGACAGGAAGATGAACAGTGTCCGATTGGGTGCGGTCGGGGGGGTGCGTCTATCTGAAGTGTTTCAGTGAAAATTCATAGACCTTCGTGTAGTCGTGGTTCACACAGACCTTGGCGGTTTTTTTGGTGAGGTTATAGACCACTGACCACTGTGTCTTCCCTTCGTGTTTTTCGGTGGCGGTCTGGTGAACCTTGTCCAGAAGCGACATCGCCTCTTCTTCTGTCATAATGTATTGACCGCTTTCGAGGGTCTCTTTCATCGCGTTGAAGCGGCTGTCCTGACGGCCGACCTCATACCACCCGGGAGTGCGGAAGTGATTTGTGGCGATGGCTTCATCCACAGGACTCATTATCCACTTGCCTGAGCCTTCCGGACCGTCCTCTTTGACGTATTCCAGCACTACGGTCCTCCCTGTGGCATCGGAGAGAAGGAAGTGGTAATTACTCTTATTGTCCGGCTTGCGGTCGGTCTGGGTGCCGTCGCAGAAGAAGTTATAGTCCTTCAGCATCTCCAGACTTTCATCTACGGTGGCTGCGCGGTCGAGCAGCATCCTCATCATCACGGAGGTCATGATGCTGTGTCTTCCCTCTTCATACTGCTGTGCGCAGTCTTTCCATACCACCACCA
>DCIQ01000026.1:2865-19693 GCA_002317435.1 Bacteroidales bacterium UBA1722
GAGACCATACTCATGGATTTGTAGCCGCCTTTCGGGGAGGTGCGGACCATTACCGAAGCACCGTCGGGAAAGCGGTAGTCGAAGTTTCTGGCATAAAGCACGTCTCCGTCGGGGGTGAATGCGCGGAATGCGGAGCAGGCGGGTTTCGGGGAGTCCCCGGGTATGGCTTTGGTCATATCCAGAAGCTTCACCGCCGCAGCTTTCCTGACATCCGCCTGTGAGGTGAGGTCTGCATCGATGAACTCCTGAAGGAGATAATCAGCCTTATAGTCCATCGAATACAGCTGCCCGTCCGCGATGTCCTTCAGCGTCTCTATGGTGGCCGCCTGTTTCTTGTTCTTGAGAAGGTATGCAGGATTTCCGATACCTGCGACGAGCAATAAGAAAAGTATTAATGATTTCATTCGATAAAAAGATTCAGGGTATTTTGAGTGATGTCGAAATATTCGCTAAAGTACGGATTTTTTATGATTACCGGATGTCAGTGTCGGTACAATGGTTAAATTTGTAAGTATTATATGAAACGAATCAAGTCATCATTGTCGTCTGTATTCCTTTTCTGTGCGGTTTCACTGATACCGATTGGCGCCAGTGAGACGGATGATACGCTATATCAGAACTTCGTCGCTCCTCCCCGGAACTGCCGTCCGCTGGTCTGGTGGCACTGGATGGACGGAAATATCACAAAAGACGGCATAAGGAAAGATCTTCTCTGGATGGATGAGGCGGGGATAGCCGGGTTTCATGCTTTTGATGCGGGTACTGCTTCCCCACAGATCGTCGGGGAAAGACTGCCTTATATGAGTGACGGATGGAAGGATGCCTTCAGATACGCCCTCGATCTGGCGGATTCGCTCGGGATGGAGGTGACCATGACCAGTTCACCGGGATGGAGCGTGACGGGGGGTCCGTGGGTGACCGTGGAGGATGCCCAGAAGAAACTGTCCTGGAGGGAGTGCATATTGGAAGGAGGAAGGGAATATACGGGTGCACTGCCGGATCCCCTGACCTGTGCCGGTCCTTTTCAGGATGAACCGTATCAGTTTGAGAGTTCTTTCCGTGACGGAAAAAGAAACAGACCTGACGGATACTATAGAGACATAGCGGTGATAGCCGTTCCTTACCGGGAGTGTGATACCGCCCGGATACTGCAGTTCGTCACCAAGACGGGCTGGAAGATGAATTATAAAGTGTCGGACCATTTCCCCACCCCCGAACCGCAGTGGTGTCCGGGGGCAGACGAAGTGATCGACCTGACGGACTCCTTCGAGGACGGCATACTGAGGTGGAATGTGCCTCCAGGACGGTGGAAAGTCTTCCGTTTCGGATATTCTCTGATAGGTCAGGTCAACGGGCCCGCTACGCTCGAAGCTACCGGACTGGAGGTGGACAAACTCAGCAGGGAGTCAGTCATACGTTACTACACAGACTATCTGAAAATGTACGGCATCGCCTCCGGAGATAGATTGGGCAAGGTGATAAAGAGCATTATGATAGATAGTTACGAGTCTGGAAAGGGTACATGGACTCCGAGGATGGAGGAGGAATTCGCCTCACGCAGGGGCTACAGTCTCCGCAGATGGCTGCCGGTGCTGACGGGACAGATTATCGGTAGTGCACGCGAGAGTGAACAGTTCCTTTTCGACTGGAGACAGACTCTCGGGGCACTGATGGCCGAGAACCACTATGACCTTGTCAATGAGATACTGGCTCCGTACGGTATGAAACGTTACAGCGAAGCCCACGAGGAGCGGACAGCCTTCGTGGGGGACGGTATGATGGTCAAGCGCCGCGCAGACTATCCGATGTCAGCCTTCTGGGCCAGATTCCGTGCCGGATGGCATTCCTCCTATCCTTCGTCCGATGCTGATATCCGTGAGTCATCGTCAGTCGCACACATCTATGGAAAGGACTATTGCGCAGCAGAATCCTTTACCACCAACGGGCGGCCAGGCAAATGGGACGGCTACGGTGCATATCAGTGCTCTCCCTGTAATCTCAAGCCTCTGGCGGATGCTGCGATGGCCGAAGGACTCACCCGCTTCGTAATCCACAGCGTGGTCCACCAGCCGTGCGATGATATCGTCCCGGGACTCGGACTCAGTACTTACGGACAATGGTTCGGCAGGCACGAGACCTGGGCGCATGAGGCACGGGTGTGGACGGACTACCTCTCCCGCAGCTGTTATATGCTCCGGCAGGGACGGTGGAATGCAGATATCGCGTATTTCTACGGGGAGGACAAGAATATAACAGGCAGATTCTACGATGAACGGGTGGAGATGCCCCGGGGTTATAATTACGACTACGTCAATGCCGACATACTGTTGAACGAAATGCATGCCGGTGACGGAGTTCTGACCACCGCCTCGGGAATGAGTTATAGGGTGCTTGTGATTGACCGGGAAGTGAAATATATGTCTCTCGCCGTCCTGCGGCGTATAGCGGAGTTCGTGCGGGAAGGAGTGACGGTCGTGGGTAATCCGCCTTCGCTGAAGGGTGGAATGGATGGCTCGGAAGAGGAGTTCGCGGCACTTTGTGACAGTCTCCGGCACAGTGGGAAAGTGTTTTCCGGTATGAGTATAGCTTACGCAATGGGGAGTGCCGGGATATCCCCTGACGTGGAGTTCGCGCAGTGCTGTGGTGCGGATGTCCGTTTCGTGCACCGCACCCTTGAGAACGGAGAGCTCTATTGGGTGGCGAACATCTCGCCTCAGAACAGACAGGTGAAGGTCTCTCTCCGTTGCGAAGGGTATTTACCTGAGGTTTGGAACCCGGTGGACTGCTCTGTATCGGAGGCTCCCTACGAAATAAGGGACGGACGCACATCAGTGACATTGGAGCTGGAACAGGACGATGCACGTTTCATAATCCTGAGGAAGCCTGCTTCATCGGCTTGCGGAGGTGCTCCTGTTCACAGGAAGTCACTTGTGAAGTCAATAGAAGGTTCGTGGAAAGTCTCGTTCCGGAAAGGGCGCGGTGCTCCCTCTTCCGTCACTCTGCCATTTCTGACATCCCTTTCGGAATCGGAAGATGATGGTGTAAGGTATTTCTCGGGTACGGCCACTTATACCAAAACCGTGGAACTGACTGGTGAAGAAGCTTCCAAGGCCGCATTTCTGGATTTGGGCGAGGTGCGGCATCTCTGCCGTGTGCGAATCAACGGTGTGGATATGGGGGTATTATGGAAGGCTCCATATATCACAGGTACTGGCGGTCTGCTGCACAAGGGAAGAAACAATCTGGAGATAGAGGTCACGGACTCGTGGGCTAACAGGCTTATCGGAGATGCCGCTCTGCCTGAATCCGAACGCAGTACATTCACTTCCGTCCAGTTTTATCAGGCAGGGGATTCTCTGGTCCCCTCCGGTCTGATAGGACCGGTCAGGCTGTTGTGTCAGGTTCCGGTATATTATGACGGAGAAGGTTCAGATAATTGATAATGAGTGAATATATGAAGAAAATAACGGTAGTTTGCGCTTTTTTATGCGTATATGTTTTCGCGATGGCTCAGGATAGTAAAACTGATGTATATGTTCCACCGGTAGAGCCGGGGGTGCGGGCGACTATAGAAAAGTGGCAGGAGCTGAAGTTCGGCCTTTTTATCCATTGGGGCATCTACAGCCAGTTGGGATGCGTGGAATCCTGGTCTCTGGTCCCCGGAGATATAGACTGGCAGATGCGCTCCCGCAGGGAGAGGGGGATGACTTATTTTGAATACCTGAAGTTCTATGAGCAGACCAAGACCACATTCAATCCGCTTGACTTCGATCCTTCGAAGTGGGCTGCCGCAGCCAAGTATGCAGGAATGAAGTATGTCATATTCACCACGAAACATCACGACGGCTTCTGTATGTTCGACACAGACCAGACCGACTATAAAATCACTTCCCCGCAGTGTCCGTTCCACAAGTCACCACGGGCTAATATCGCCAAGGAGATTTTTGACGCTTTCCGTGCAGAGGATTTTATGACCGGAGCCTATTTCTCAGTACCTGACTGGCATAACGATGATTACTGGTGGCGGATGTTTCCTCCAAAGAGTACTGCACCTAATTATGATGCCGTCCGGCATCCGGAGAAATGGGAGGCCTATCAGAATTTCTTTAATGCGCAGATAGATGAACTGACTGACGGCACTTACGGTGAGATACCCTTGCTTTGGCTCGATTTGGCTACCGCCCCCGGTGAGTCAGGGGCTGTCGTAGACTGGGAGAGGGCTGCCAAAACCCTGCGGAATAACCAGCAGAATGCGATGATGGTGGCCCGTGGAATACACGGCATCTACGAAAACTATCGTACTCCCGAGCAGGAGATGCCCGACAAAGCTCTCGACTACCCCTGGGAGTCCTGCTATACTATGACCTATAGCTGGGCCTATCGCCCCGGACTTGAATACAAAACGACCCGGACCATCCTCGGCATGCTCGTGAAAATCGTCACCCGCGGCGGCAATTTTCTGCTTAACGTAGGTCCGAAACCGGATGGCACTCTGGAGGATATCGCATATGAACGTCTGCACGATATCGGTGACTGGATGCAGATCAATTCTGAGGGGATTTATGGCACCAGACCTATCGCTCCGTATCAGGTGGGAGATGTGTATTTCAGCCGGAAGGGCGATTCTGTCTATGCGTTCTACATCGCTCCCGAAGAGGAGGACAGCATACCGGAGACCATAAACATAGGTGATTTCATCCCATCCGGAAGAGTCACCATGCTCGGTACTAAAAATGCGCTTTCATGGAAGAAGACACCGGAGGGTACCGTGGTCACCATCCCCGCTTCTCTCCGCAAGGCCCTTCCCTGTGACTACATCTGGTGTCTGAAATTCACAATGTGAAGACCGGGTATTCATATTGATGATGTCAGTCGAAGGTCAGGAATGCCATATCCGGGTGTTTTATTGATAGTATAGAGAAAATAATCGTACTTGAATTGCGACTGATTGGAAAAAACGAAATGCCCGAATCCCCTATCCGAAAACTTGCCCCACTGGCTTATGAGGCTTCCATCGAAGGGACTGAAAACTACAGCCGCGAAGATATCCGCCGTTCCATCTTCATCCTCGAAAAGGCATTGGCAGAGTACAACAGATAACGGGAACCTGTCCGATATTATTGTCTGCGAGCTCCGCTTTCATTTGAAACGGAATCACTATAAAACATAATTCCTTATCGTTACTTTCACTCCGTCGCCTGACTCCACTTTCAGGCATACGGACGGCTCGCGGTCGTAGTAACGGAGAGAAACGACATCCTTTCCGGGAGACTCACGTACGATGTCGTATTTCCTTTCACCGCAGATATCAAGTTCCCATTCGCCGCGACCTTCCATTTCGACAGTGAGGGCACCATATTCGGTTCTGTCTCCATGCCATTCCATACTGTCGCAAGTCCTGCTGCGGCTGGTACGGGCAGGCTTCATTCCCTTAGAAGGATACCAGGCGAAGTCGGTCAGCAGGATAGTCACACCGTTACGGACAGCCTCCAGTTCGGTCGGAGAGCGGAAGATTGATGACTGGACATCATGGCCTTCCGCCCTGAGCGCTTCGCACATCTGAGCACTGCACATATCGTGTTTCATACTGGAAATGCCTGTGTCCCCTCCTATTTCGTCCAGCAGGGCGAGTACGTTCTCCGGAGTCTCCTCCAGACCTTTCGCCTTCAATGCCCTTGATGGATCCAGAAGAATCTTGCAGGGTGAGATCTCCCTCACCTTACGGAGCACCTCCGTATTTTCGCCGAAAGCGATGAAATCATCTCCGAGTATCTCTTTCACGACGGGATATGCATCATAGAAATCGCAGTGCATCAGAGGGGTCACACCGCAGCCACGGCATACTTCAAGCAGTTCGCGGAGGGTAGGTATCCGAGTGCGGTTCTCGGGGACTGAAGAACGGAATACGTAATGTGTTCTCAAATCGTCAAAAGTATGCTCGTTCACAAATACTTTCTCACTTATTTCGGAGTAGCCGTCCGCACATACCATCGTCCGGTTGATGGTCTTGTCGTGCATTACGATGATAATGCTGTCCAGTGTCATTCTGGGGTCGACTTCGATGGATTTGTAACCATATCGTGCAGCCATGCGGACAGCCTCGAGGCTGTTCTCCGTCACGATGAAAGTCTTGGAGTCGCAGAACTGGCCGTCTTCGGAGAGCCAGCAGCCGCGATGGGCGATGGTGAATGGATAGTCATGCTGCATGTCGCTACAGCATGATACTGCGGACACGGCAGCCAGCGCCGCGATAAACAATCTCTTTATCATTATGCATTCATTAAGTCAATCTCAAAAATACACAGTTTTTCCTGAATCCGCAATAACACAGTGCCGCTCTCGTGGCAAGTCCCGTCCACGGTCCGGACCAGAACACAGTCAGAAGTGTTTCTGATACCAAAAGTAGGTGGTTTCTCCAAAAAAGCCTTACCTTTGAGGATTATTACAGCCAATCATGAGTTTCATAATATCTGTCTTACTATCTCTCTTCTTGCAGCCCGACGGTCCGGCTGACATACCGGAGTCATGTTACACCATAGAGATGTGCTATGAACTGGCCAGGGAGAACTATCCTCTGGTGAGGCAGTATGATCTGATAGGTGTAACCGAACAGTTTACCCTGAAGAATGCATATACCCATTATTTTCCTCAGGTCTCCATCAGCGGGAAGGCTACATATCAGACCGATGTGATATCCTATCCGTTTACCCTTCCGGATCAGGATCTCCCCATTCTGAGCAGGGACCAGTACCAGGCGATGGTGGAACTTTCACAGATGTTGTGGGACGGAGGTGAAATCGCTGCCAACAGAAGGGACATCCGGGCCAAGTCGGACATCGAACGGGCGGAATATGAAGTGAATATGTATTCCCTCCGGGAACGTGTGAACGGACTTTTTTTCGGGATTCTGCTCATAAGGGAACAGATCAGCCAGGTGAACATAGTGTTGGAAACATATCTGAACAATCAGGAGAAGATCAGGAGCTGTCTGGAAAACGGTGTGGCCAACCAGACGGATCTGGATATGATAGAAGTGGAACTCATATCCAACCGCCAGCAGAAAGTGAAGCTGGAGACGCTTATGGATGCATATCTGAAGATGCTGTCCCTGATGCTGGGAGTGCAGATACGGGACAGTGATGAACTTGTCAAGCCGGTTCCCGATGCCCTGAATGATTCCGAGAAGATGTTTGCACTCCTGAATGCGGAGATAATGAGGCCGGAACTGAAGGTGTTCGAAGCCCGCGAAAGACAGATAGGGACCCAGTGGGATTACTGGATGGCCAGCGGTATGCCGAAGGTGAAACTTTTCATAAAGGGGGCTTACGGCAGGCCGACGATGAATATCCTCAGTGATAAATTCGGACCTTTCGCTTATGGAGGCATTACGTTCCAGTGGAACATATCCGAACTTTATTACCTATCTCTGGGGAAACATGTGATATCCTCCTCGAAAACGCAGATAGACAACGGAAGGCAGACATTTCTCTTCAACATTAATCTTCAGTCGGAGCAGCAGGCTGCGGAGATACAGAGATACCGGAAGATTATGAGTGATGACGATATGGTGATCACTTTGAGGGAAAAGGTCAGGAAAGCTACCGAGGTGGGAGTGATAAACGGGACCAAATCCACTTCCGATCTGATAACCGAAGTCAATAAGGAGCAGATAGCCAGACAGGAGAAGATCGTGCACGAGATGGAACTCATCAAGGCTATTTATGAATTGAAAACCATCAAGAATAATTAAGAACTCAAGTTTCGCAAGTGCGGAACTTAAATTAAGAAGCTGTTTAAATGATGAAAAGCCAAGGAATCCTGCCCGCAGTAATGTTACTGGGTCTCTCCGTTTTCACCTCCTGTACATCGCAGCGGGAAGATTTCGATGCGACAGGCGCATTCGAGGCCACGGAAGTGGTCATCTCATCAGAGGCGAGCGGCCGTATCATAGCCCTGAATATTCAGGAAGGGGACGCACTGGTCGGAGGAGGGGAATACGGATTGGTGGACACGGTACAGTTGAGCCTTAAGAAGGCCCAGCTATATGCAGGAATAGCGGCTGCCAGAAGCAGGATACAGGATGTGGAGACTCAGACTGCTCCGGTGCGTGAGCAGATAGCGGTACTGAAAAAAGAACGGGAGAGAGTGATGAATCTCATCGCCGCGAATGTGGCCAATACCAAGCAGCTGGATGATATCAATTCGAATATATCCATTCAGGGGAAACAACTTGCCGCTCTGGAGAAGACCATAATTCAGGCCAATGAAGCTATTGAAGCAGAGACCGCTTCACTGAATACCCAGATCGCTCAGATCGGAGACCTTATCTCACGGTGCAGGATAGTGTCGCCCTTGGACGGTGTCGTTCTGGCCAAATATTCACAGCAGGGCGAACTGACTTCGATGGGGAAGCCTCTGTTCAAGGTGGCGGACATAGATAATATGTATCTCAGGGCCTATATCACGGCCGGGCAGTTGACCGATGTCAGGCTTGGACAGCAGGTAAGGGTTTTCGCCGACTCCGGTGAGAAGGGGAGAAAGGAATATTCCGGAACAGTGGCCTGGATATCCGACAAGGCTGAATTTACACCTAAGGCCATCAAGACCAGGGATGAACGGGCCAATCTGGTGTATGCCGTGAAAATCGCATTCCATAATGACGGTTATGTGAAGATCGGGATGTACGGTGACGTGAAATTCTGATGAGAAGGTTCATATCATTCGTCCATAAGGAATTCTGTCATATACTGAGGGACAGGAGGACTCTGATGATTCTTCTTTTGATGCCTGTCCTCCTGCTGATATTGTTCGGTTTCGCACTTTCCACAGAGATAAAGAATGTAAGGGTCGGAGTCTACGACCCTTCTATGGATGCCGCCACACAGAGAATAGTCAGGCAGATAGATGCAAGTCCTCATTTCAATGTGCTGTTCCTCTCTTCCGACGGAGATATCAATGTCCTTTTCAAGAATAACACGGTGGATATCGTCGTGGTCTTCGGTGAACATTTCTACCAGCGTCTGCTCAGTGACGCCGAGGCGGAAATCCAGATTATCGCGGACGGTTCGAATACGAACGTCGCGATGATGGGTACAGTCTATCTGCAGAATATAATCTCTTCCTTCCAGACCGGGATGCTGGAAGAAAGTATGATGAACGCCGTAAATTCCATATCCTCGGAAGCGGCGGCTGCCGGAGAGATCAATGTAACCGCTTCCGTCACACCCATCTTCGTGGAGGCCGAGTCCAGGATGCTCTATAATCCGCAGCTGAAAAGTTCCTTCAATTTCGTTCCGGGAGTGATGGGGATGATTTTTATGATCATATGTGCGATGATGACTTCCATCTCCATAGTCCGGGAGAAGCAGCGCGGGACGATGGAAGTGCTGCTGGTTTCTCCGGTGAATCCCTTTCTCATCATTCTCGCCAAAACCATTCCTTATTTCACTGTCTCCCTGGTGAATTATGTTACCATCATCGTTTTGGCCGTGACACTGCTGGGGATGCCTATAGCAGGCAGCCTAATGTCACTTACACTGGTCTCCCTGCTTTATATTCTGGTGTCTCTTACCCTCGGCATTCTCATATCCACCGTGGTCAGCACCCAGGAAGTGGCCATCATAATAGCGGGTATCGTGCTGATGCTTCCCACCATGATGCTTTCCGGCATGCTTTTCCCGATTCAGAGTATGCCGATGTGGCTTCAATGGATTTCCGCCTGTCTGCCGCCCACCTGGTACATCGACTGTGTCAAATCCATAATGATATCGGGGCTGGGCATATCCTTCTGTCTGAAGCAGGTTCTTATTCTGTTCGGATTCGAGTTCCTGTTCGCAGGTCTGAGTCTCTTCACGTTCAAAATACGTTTATAGCCATGCTGAAATTTTTGATAGAAAAGGAATTCAAGCAGATATGGCGGGACCCGTTCATCAAATATCTCATTGTGTGTCTTCCTCTGGCGGTGATGCTGGTTTTCCCATGGGCCACTACCATGGAGATCAAGAATGCTGCCGTTTCAATAGTCGATAACGACCATTCGATGCTCTCGGAACAGTATATCCGGAAGATTTCCGCTACCGATTATTTCAGGATCACCGATGTTTCGTTTACCTGCAGGGAGGCTTTGAAGAGTATCGAATATGGTGTGGCGGACGTGATAGTGGAGATACCGTCCGGTTTCGAGAAATCGATTATTACGGAGGGGCGCGCTCAGGTACAGTTTTCAGCGAATGCCGTGAATGCCACCAAAGGGAGTGTCGTTTCTTCTTATCTGAATGCGATTACCCTGGATTTCTCCAGGGATTTGAATGCCCTTCAGGGCAATATTGCAGTTTCCCCGGCATCTGCAGGTTCGACTGCCATCGGCGGCGTCACGGTGAAACCATATTATTTTTTCAATCCCGCCATGGATTATAAGGTTCCGATGATTCCTGCCCTGATGCTGCTGGTGATTACGGTTATCTGCGGATTCCTCCCGTCCATGAACATAACTGAAGAGAAGGAGACGGGAACCATAGAGCAGATAAATGTGACTCCCGTGCCCCGTGTCACTTTCATTCTGGGAAAGATGATTCCGTACTGGATTATAGGAGTGGTGGTCTTCGCCATCTCGCTTGCGGTGACGGTGGTGATGTATGACCTGCCTCCGTCGGGCAGTCCGATATTGCTGTTCGGAGTGGTGATTCTATATATAGTGGCAGTATCCGGGATAGGTCTTTTGATATCGAATTATTCGAGTACCCTTCAGCAGGCGATGTTCATGATTTTTTTCTTCATCATCATCATGCTGCTCATAAGCGGCATGTTCACGCCGATAGAGAGCATGCCCGTATGGGCACAGGCCATAGCTTGGCTGAATCCCCTTACATACATCGTGAAGATAGTGATTACCGTCTATTTGAAGGGAGGTGGATTCGCGGATATATGGATATATGTGATGGCGCTGGTGCTTTTTCTCACTGCCGTCACCTTCTGGTCGGTCAAATCGTATAGGAAGCAGGAGTAGATGCCTGGTGGTCAGAACCACTTGGTGAGTGTGATGAAACGCGGCTTGCCGTGGAAGTCTTCGTGAACGGTTACGTCGGACAGTCCGAGGGATTCGAAAAGTTCCGCACACTGGCTGCCGTAAGCCTCATTGATTTCGAAATATGCGCGTCCGCCGGTACGGAGATGGACGAGAATCCAGTTACCCAATGCGCGATAGAACCGCAACGGGTCCTCGTCCGGAACGAATAAGGCCATATCCGGTTCCCAGTCGAGAACGTTGCGGGACATGAAGTCCCGTTCCTGTTCGCACACATAAGGTGGATTTGAGACCAGAATGTCCAAGTCTCCCAAATCGGGAAAATCGCCTGCCTTCTTTCTGTCCTTTTCATCCGGAGGACCTTCCAGAACGTCCCATTTGAAGAAGTATGGGGGATTCTTCACTGTCTGGCGGGTATCGGAATCCGTGAATATCTTCTGGGAAGATGCGGTGGCCAGGGCTTCTCCGCTCAGATCGCAGGCGAATACGGATGATTTGGGAAATTCGGCGGCGATGGACCACGCCAGACAGCCGGAGCCTGTACAGGCATCCAGTACCTTCAGTTCCTGAAAACGGGCATCTTTCCATTCTTCACAGATGAGTCTGAACATCTGCTCGGTCTCGGGACGGGGTATGAGCACCGATTCGCTTACGCTGAAACGATGCCCCGCAAATTCCTGGCACCCCAGGACATATTGAAGAGGTCTGTATTCCATAAGTTCCTCTACGGCTTTTTCCAGAGGAATCAGATCTGATTTCGGGACGGCGACGGCGGAATCGATAAGATATTCGTATTCCGACAGGTGGAGGAAGTGCAGGATCACTCTCAGGGCCATGGCTCTCGCTTCCGGCAGGGAGTAGCGTTCCGACAGAGAATTTATGCTTTTGGTGACGAACTCTTTTCGAGTCATATTGTCAGCTGTTCATAATGAGACCCGTGAGAAAATCAGTTATATCGATGCCTGCCGTTCTGAGCATCTTGGGCACGAGGCTTTCGGAAGTCATTCCGGGGTTGGGATTCACTTCCAGGAAATAGACTCCGGTGTCATTGGCGATGAAATCCATCCGGACCATACCGGTGCAGCCGAGCCTGTTGAATATGGTGACAGCCGCTTCCTGAACGGCCTTCCGTGTCGATTCGGGAACCAGAGCGGGGCATACTTCCCGGCTTTTGCCGAGATATTTGGCATCATAGTCGAAATATTCTCCTTCGGGAATAATCTGAATCGGAGGCATCGCGTGAACACCTTTTTCATCTTTCCAGACTCCGCAGTCCATCTCGTCTCCCGTGACGGCCGATTCTATGATAAGGGTATCCCCTTCCAGGAATGCCTTGTCTATGGCCTCTTGGAGTGCGTCCCCGGATTTCACCTTGGTTACACCGAAACTGCTTCCTCCGTTGTTCGGTTTGACGAAAACGGGGAGTCCCAGTTTTGAAATTATCGATGCGCCGTCATACGGTTCACCTTTACGCAGAAAGACTTCGTCTGCCATGAGGATTCCGGAGCCGGAGAGATATTTCTTGCAGGCGAATTTGTCGAAAGTGATGGCTGTGACCAGTGATGAGGAACCCACGTACGGAAGACCTATCATGTCGAAATAGGCCTGGAGGATACCGTTTTCCCCGGGGTCTCCGTGGATTATGATGAAAGCCTTGTCGAATTTCACTTTCTCCCCGTTACGGATGAAAGAGAAGTCAGAACGGTCTATGGGATATTCTTCTCCGTCCCGGTTCTCTACGCACCATTTCTCTCTGATGAGAAGTACACCATAGACGTCAAACAAGTGATGATCCATGGAATTGACCACATTCATCCCGCTTTTCTTGGATATTTCCACTTCAGAGGAGTATCCTCCGTAAACCACTGCTATTTTCTGTTTCATCTTATTCGAAATATGTGTCTTCACTCTGTGTCACCGCATCGGAATCCGTTCCGTCACATTTCAGATTCAGCTGGATTCCGGCCGGTGCTATGAATCTGTCGTCGGCACTTATGCCGAGAGTAGGATCCTGCATCACTTTCTGCATGAAGATGCCCCAGATGGGAAGAGCCGTATTCGATCCACCTCCGAGGGTCAACGACTCGAAATGCACCTGGCGGTCTTCCGCACCTACCCAGCCTCCCGCCGTCAGATGGGGTGTGTACCCGATGAACCATCCGTCCGAGTGGTCATTTGTAGTTCCGGTCTTGCCCGCAAGTTCTCCCTGGATATTGTATTTGAAACGGAGTCTTGTGGCGGTCCCTTCATTGACCACCCCCTGCATCAGGTTCACCATCAGATATGCGGTGGCTTCGGAGATGGATTCACTGTTGCGCGGAGCGAAAGTACCGAGAACGTTTCCTTCCTTATCCTCGATTCTGGTCACGAAGAGGGGACGGGTGCGCATGCCCCGCGAGGGGAAGGTATTGTAGGCATTCACCATTTCCAATACGCTGATGTCGGCCGCTCCACAGCACAGGGGGGGCACAGGGTCCAGGAACGAGTGGATGCCCATCTTCCTGCACATATCCACCATCGCCTGGGGACCGAACTGTTTCATCAGATATGCCGATACGTTGTTCGAACTCTTGGTCAGTCCCCATTTGAAAGTGAAGGTCTTGCCTATCCATTCAGCCTTGTCGGTACTCTTGGGAGTCCAGGTGGTGTCTCCCACTATGAATGTGACCGGGGCGCATACCACAGGGTCGCAAGGAGTGTATCCCTCCTGCATGGCGAGGGTGTACAGGAATGGTTTTATGGTGGAACCTACCTGTCTTTTCCCCTGGCTGGCGTTGTCATATTTGAAATATCGGTAGTTGGGGCCGCCGACGTACGCTTTCACGTTTCCGGTGGAAGGCTCCATCGCGATGAAGGCGGCCCTGAGGAATGATTTATAGTATTTGATGGAGTCGTTGGGGGTCATCAGGGTGTCTATGTAGCCTTTCCCTTTCCAGGAGAAGACCCGCATCTTGGTTCTGGTATTGAAATCCTTTTCTATCTCCTTATCGCTCAACCCTTCTTCCTTCAGTGCGCGGTAGCGGTCGCTCCACCGGCGGGCATTCTGCATCAGGGATGATATCAGTTCGGGAGGGGTGTCCTTGGCGAAAGGACGGTCCGGATTGTATTTTATCTCATTGAAGAATACGGGCTGGAGGTTCTTGCTCAACTGTTCCACTACGGCTTCTTCAGCGTATTTCTGCATTTTGGAGTTGATGGTGACATATATCTTGAGACCGTCCTTGTCCAGATTATATTTGGAACCGTCCGGCTTGAAGTTTTTGTTCAGCCATCCGTAGAGAGGGTCTTCTCTCCAGGATTCCAGATCCGCCAGATAGTCTTCCTTATAATAGTACTTGGATTTTTCCGGTTCCCTGGCGCTCATCACTCTCCGGAGCATGTCACGGAAATAGGGGGCGCTGCCGGCGTTGTGGCTCTGAACCTGATAATCGAGTTCTATCGGGAGCAGGGACAGGGAGTCGAGTGCCTCTTCCGAGATGACTCCGTTCCTTTCCATCTGTCCGAGGACGAAGTTCCTTTTCTTTAGGGCCCTGTCGTAGTTCAATACCGGATTATATTTTGTGGGCTTGTTTATCATCCCCACCAGAACCGCCGATTCTTCGGGCTTCAGTTCGGATGGCTCTTTCGAAAAGAATGTCTCCGATGCGGCCCTGATGCCGAATGCATTCGAACCGAAGGCGATGGTGTTCAGATACATCGCGAGAATCTCGTTTTTCGTGTAGTTTCTTTCGAGTTTGACCGCTATGATCCATTCCTTGAATTTCGTTCCTACGAATCTGACCTTGCGGATCATGCCTCCCGTATTCGAGGTGTCGCGGGGAAACAGGGTTTTGGCCAGCTGTTGGGAGATGGTACTTCCTCCTCCGGAACTGGCGTCATTCATCATGAGGGTCTTGACTCCGACGCGGACCAGACTTCTGAAATCTATGCCGCAGTGTTCCCGGAAACGGACATCTTCCGTGGCGATGACCGCATCGACCAGATTCGGGGCCAGTTCGTCATAACTTACGAAAGTGCGGTTCTCGATATGATAGGTGCAGAGAATTACTCCGTCCTCCGAGATCAGTTCGGTGGCCGTATTGCTCTTGGGGTCTTCCAATTCTTCGAAAGATGGGATTCTGGCGAAGATGCCCACTCCCAGGATGAACAGCAGGCCAAGCGCTATGGGGATGAATATTATCGCCCACAGCCATTTTCTCAATTTATGTCCGAAATCGTGTTTCATACCCTATGATGATGTAAATGGCGAAAGTAACAAAAATTTGGCATATATCTTTTTTTCTGTTTTACTTTGCACCGTCAAATGATGGTACAGGTCTGTCAGACGTGCAGCTTGTCAAAATTAGGTGTGCTAACAGATATGGGTGAGAATAGGAATCTGGTTATCGTGGAGTCTCCGAGAAAGGCTGAGACCATCGGTAAGTTTCTCGGGAAGGATTATGTCGTGCGTGCGAGCAAGGGTCATATCCGTGACCTTTCCAAAAAGAAGTTGGGTATCGATATAGAGCATGGTTTTGCTCCGGAATATATAATCGCCGACGAGGAGAAGAAGAAGATAGTCAGCGCATTGAAATCGGAGGCCGAAAAGGCGCAGACAGTATGGCTCGCATCCGATGAAGACCGTGAGGGGGAGGCCATAGCATGGCATTTGGCACAGACTCTTGAACTTGGTCCGGAGAAGACCCGCAGGATAGCCTTTCATGAAATCACCAAAGGTGCCATAAGGCAGGCGATAGAGAATCCGCGGGAGATCGATATGAATCTGGTGATGGCCCAGCAGGCCAGGAGGGTGCTGGACCGTCTGGTGGGTTTCGAACTTTCTCCGATACTCTGGAAGAAGATAAAGCCGTCCCTTTCAGCCGGACGCGTGCAGTCCGCCGCCCTCCGCCTGATAGTGGACAGGGAACGCGAGATTCTGAACTTCAAGCCTCAGGAGTATTATAAGATAGATGGGATATTCCATCCTGCCGGTTCCGATAAGAGTGTCACCGTATCAGCTTCGGTGACCGAAAAAATCCCGTCCGCGCAGGAGGCCCTCCGGATTCTGGAAGAGAGCAGGGAGGCCGTTTTCAATATCGGTTCCGTGGAGAAAAAGGAAGTGACCCGTACTCCCGCATCCCCTTTCACCACATCCCTTCTGCAGCAGGAGGCGTCCAGGAAGTGCGGTTTCTCCGTGAATGTGACCATGTCCATCGCCCAGAAACTCTATGAGTCGGGACTGATCACATATATGCGAACTGATTCGACGAATCTCTCTTCCGAGGCGATAGGTGCGGCCAAGGCCCGTATCACGGAGATGTTCGGCGAAAACTATTCCCGGGTCCGTCAGTATAAGACCAAATCCAAGGGAGCACAGGAGGCCCACGAGGCCATACGCCCCACCAATCTCGCTATCGAATCCATCACGGGAACTCCC
This sequence comes from Bacteroidales bacterium UBA1722, assembly GCA_002317435.1. GTDB lineage: Bacteria > Bacteroidota > Bacteroidia > Bacteroidales > UBA932 > Minthomonas. The sequence continues at coordinate 19,305 of DCIQ01000026.1, forward strand.
CAGGAGAAGAAACTGTATGACCTTATATGGAAGAGGACGATAGCTTCCCAGATGGCCGATGCCAGACTGGAGAAGACCGATATAGCCATCATATCGCCTTCCGTGAGCCATACCTTCCACGCGGAGGGCTCGCAGATTCTCTTCGACGGTTTCCTGAAGGTATATCTGGAGTCGAAGGATGATGAACAGGATGACGTGACCTCCGGACTGCTTCCGGCGATGAATCCCGGAATGGGGATGGAGCAGGTGAAGATAACAGCTTCGCAGAAATATACTTCCCATCCTTACAGATACACCGAGGCGTCTCTCGTGAAGAAGATGGAGGAACTCGGCATCGGCCGTCCGTCCACCTATGCACCGACCATCTCCACCCTTCATCAGCGGGGTTA
>DCIQ01000026.1:19862-21292 GCA_002317435.1 Bacteroidales bacterium UBA1722
TTCCCTTCGATACTGGATTATGGCTTCACCGCCAATATCGAGGAAGGGTTCGATGATATTGCCGAAGGCAAGATGGTATGGAACGGTCTCATCGGGGAGTTTTACCATCCTTTCCACGAAAAGGTGACCGCTACCATGGACGAGTCGTCTCCCACCCGTTCGGAACGTATCCTCGGAACTGACCCCGTCTCCGGGAAAGTCGTTCTGGCCAGAGTGGGCAAGTTCGGTCCTCTGGTGCAGATCGGAGAGAGCGATGACCCTCAGAAACGTTTCGCGTCGATGGGAAAGGGTCAGCTGATAGAATCCCTGACTCTCGAAGATGCCCTGAAGCTTTTCCAGCTGCCCAGAATACTGGGAGTGCTGGATTCGGAGGAAGTGCTCTGCTCGAAAGGCAGGTTCGGACCGTACATAAAGTACAAGGGGGCATATATATCTCTGCCGAAAGGAGCCGATCCCATGACTTTTACCCTCGCCCAGGCGCAGGAACTCATCGCGGCGGACGCTGAGAAGGAGAGCAAAAAACACATCAGGGAGTTTCCGGATGCCGATATCCAAGTTCTGAACGGAAGATACGGGCCCTATATAAAGCATGCCGGTGAGAATTTCAAGATACCACGGGGGACGGATGCGGCGGCGCTGACGCTCGAAGACTGTCTGAAGATCGTCTCGGCGGCGGCAGATGAGCCCAAGAAGTCATTCGGGAAATATTCCAGAAAGAAATAATATACAAGACGACGATGGGAAATCAAAAATATCAGATAGACAGGATAGACCAGAAGATTCTATCCTTCCTGGTGAAGAATGCGAGGATGCCTTTCCTCGAAATAGCAAGGGAATGCGGTGTTTCAGGTGCTGCCATCCATCAAAGAGTCAAGAAGATGGAAAATCTGGGCATAATTACCGGTTCCCGTCTGCTGGTCAAGCCCCACACCCTCGGTTTGAATGTATGCGCCTTCATCGGAGTGTCCCTTTCCCAGGCGAACAGATATCCCGAAGTAGTGGCTGCCTTGACCAGGATTCCCGAAGTGGTGGAATGTCATTTCGTGACCGGCAAGCACGCGCTCCTGCTGAAGATATTCTGTACTGACCACAACCACCTGATGGAGATTCTCATCAGCACCATCCAGAACATCCCCGGCGTGGAATCCACAGACACCATGATATCACTTGATCAGGCTATCGAAAGACAGGTCTGGGTCAATGATTTCCCTTCCAAAGAGACATCTCGCGAGTAGCAGGTCGTCTTTAGTGGTTATCTTGATGTTGAGTCTGTTGCCCCTGCAGAAAAACAGGGGGTAACCTTTCGCCTCCACCACCGAAGCGTCATCGGTGAACGATTCCCTGTACGCAGTGTCATAACTGTCCAGAAGAACCTCTGTCCTGAACATCTGGGGCGTCTGGACGGAGAAGAATCTCGTCCTGTCGGCGGG
>DCIQ01000026.1:21318-23172 GCA_002317435.1 Bacteroidales bacterium UBA1722
TCGCTTCTTTCCCTCATCGACTCGGTCATCTCCACCGCCGGTATGACCGCAGGATGCTGCTCGGCCAGTGCGAATAACCTTACCAGCTGTCTGGTGGAGACCAGCGGCCGCACGGCATCGTGAACGGCGACTATGCCTCCCGGGCGGATATATTTCAGAGCATTCTTTATGCTGTGGAAACGGGTGATGCCGCCGCAGGTTTCATAATGGGGGAATGTGAACTGCTCCCGGTGGCACCAGTCGATCCACCACTGGGAATATGCCTGATTCATGGTGATTATGACAGTCACGTCGAAAGGCAGGGAACGGAACAGCTCCGTCGTCCTGTACAGAATCGGTTTTCCCCCCAGATCCAGGAATTGTTTGGGCAGTTCCTCTCCCATCCTCACACCGCTGCCGCCTGCGGTTATAATGGCGTATCTTTCCATAATGCTCTGACAGTATGTATGACAACTGATTGATCAGGGGATAAAGTTCCGTCTACGGAGAATCTCCGGGAACTTTTTTCAGTTCCTGTCTGCAAAGTTATCAACTTATTTGTCATTGATTCCTAAATAAGTAGTAAATTTGACCTTTCACATTTTAAAGCAGCGTAAAAAGAATGGAATTTGAAAATTCAACCAAAAAGATAACGAGAGCGCTCATCTCAGTGTACCATAAGGATCACATAGAAGAAATAGCCAATGAACTGGTGAAATGCGGAGTGGAGATAGTGTCCACCGGCGGCACCTTCGATTTTCTTCAGAAGTGCGGCATTCCGGTCGTATCGGTGGAATCCATTACGGGATATCCTTCGATATTCGGAGGGAGGGTAAAGACACTTCATCCGAAAATTTTCGGCGGGATCCTCTACAGACGCGAAAACGCGCAGGATGTAAGCCAGAGCGCCGAATATGAAGTGCCCGCCCTGGATCTGGTGATAGTGGACCTCTATCCTTTCGAGGAGACTGTGGCATCCGGCGCCCCCCGTCAGGATATTATCGAAAAGATCGACATAGGCGGCATCTCCCTCATCAGGGCTGCTGCCAAGAATTACAAGGACGTGATCATAGTTTCCGGTAAGGACGGATACGAACCTCTGTTGAATCTTCTCAAGGAGAAGAAGGGATATTCGGATGAAAGCGACAGGTGGAATTTCGCCGCCCACGCCTTCCTGACCAGTTCCCATTATGATACCGCCATCTTCGAATGGTTCAATTCTGACGGAGCCATCGCTTCATTCTCCAAGAGCATAACTGACAGCACCCATCTCCGTTATGGTGAGAATCCTCATCAGGCTGCCGCTTACTTCGGATCTTCCGAGTCTCTTCCCAAGCAGATACACGGGAAGGAGATATCGTATAATAACCTTCTGGACGTGGAAGCGGCTCTGGAACTGATTTCGGATTTCAGCGAGACCGCCGTGGCCATCATCAAACATAACAACGCCTGTGGCTGTGCGGTTCGTCCCGTGCTTCTGGACGCCTGGACCGAGGCTCTCGCGGCCGACCCCGTATCCGCTTTCGGCGGCATCATCGCGACGAACCGCGTGATCGACGTCCCCACCGCGGAGGAGATGAACAAGATATTCTTCGAGGTGGTCATAGCTCCCGGTTATGATCCGAAGGCCCTGGAGATTCTCGAATCCAAGAAGAACCGTATAATCCTCGACAGCACTTCGGTCAAACTTTCATCGAAGAAATTCCGTTCGATGTTCACCGGTGCGCTGGTTCAGGACAGGGATACTGTGGTGGAGACCCATCAGGACCTGAAAGTGGTCACCAAAAAGGCTCCCACACAGAAGGAGATAGATGATATGCTGTTCGCCAACATTCTGGTGAAACATTCGAAGTCAAATACCATAGTGCTGGCGAA
>DCIQ01000053.1:0-2457 GCA_002317435.1 Bacteroidales bacterium UBA1722
CCCTCTTTTACACCGTTGTATCTATAGATGCAGGAGAGGCGCACGCCGTATCTCTGCGACAATTCGTAATAGGTATCCCCGCTCCGGGCCACATGTACCACATCATGTCCGGAGACTTCCCTCTTCTTCCTCTGGAGATATATCCTGGTACCGGTGGGGAGAACGCCTTCATGACGTTTCATATCATTGAACGAGAGGAGTTCTTTCGTGAACAGGCCATATTCTCTGGCGACACTTTCATAAGTATCCCCGGCAGAAGACAAGATATACGCGACACCGTTGGTCTCATAGATGGAATGTCCTTGGGAATATTTGTAGAACACGGAACTGCCCGCAGCTGCGGACTGACATACATCCCCTGCCTCCGCAGGACCCGCCGGCACATTCTGAAGCGGCTCCGTCCGCTTCACCTGACGAGGCTCGGAATTACTGTCGAACCGGTAAAGTTCATACTTTTCGATGATGCTTATCAGAAGCGTCGCATACCGCGGATTCGTGGAGTAGCCGGCTTTCTGCAGACCGTGTGCCCATCCCTTATAATCCGTAGGCTCCAAATCGAACAGGAAAGCATATCTCTCGCGATATTTAAGAAAATCAGAATGATCCCGGAATGACTCCTCGGCGGATTTGTATTTACGATAACAATCCTTGTCCGCTCCGGTATTCTTGCGGTATGTGCCGCCATCCCATCCGTGGCATTTGATCCCGAAATGATTTCTGGCATTCACAGCCAGTTCGGAGCCTCCCCATCCCGATTCCAGCCCCCCCTGCGCGAGTGTGATGCTGGCCGGCACCCCGGATGCCCGCATCTGCCGGACAGCCTCTCCGCCGTATCTGCCTATATATTCTTCAGGAGTAAGTTTCTGACCGAAAGCCTGAACGTGGCAGAATGCCAGAATCAGGACAGCATATAGCGGATACCTATAGACAAACGATTTGCAAATCATGACTTACAGAACGCAAAATTAATACTTTTTGATGATGACTACAAAATCGATATATTTGTGACAGTAATCATAATGACACCAATATGAGACGACTGGCACTTATTCTGACATCCATCCTATTCATCTTCACAGGCATAAACACTTCAGCCGAGTCCACGAAACAGGAACTCCCCGCCAAATTCACCGCTCTGGCAGACAAGGCACAGGACAAGTGCACCGAACTTTCTCAGGAAGAGTGGAAAGCCATGAATGAGGAATTCAATATCCTCTGTGACCGGTACAAGGAAGCCCGGAAAGATGGCAAACTGACTTCCAAGGAGAAAAAGACCATAAATGATGCCATCGGAAAATATCACTCGGCGACCGTAAAGAGCGGATATAACGATATCGCCGAAGGAGCGAAGAACATAATAACAAAAGAAATCCCCGATTTGTGGGGAGAAATGACCAGCGGCATCTCTTCTTTCTTCAGAGGTCTGGGCAAGAAAAAGAAATGACCTGCCCGCGGCCATAATCATCCGCGATGATTATACCAAATCCGCGAACTCCGCAGTCATCCCCTGATTCCGAAGATATTCCATGATGTCCGAAACGGACAGTTCCACCTGATACCCCACCCGGCCGGCACTGACGCATATCCTGTCGTACAGTGTGGCTGATTCTTCGAAGTATGTAGGAAAAGGTTTCTTCATCCCTATGGGAGAACATCCTCCGTGGACATATCCAGTCAGGGGAAGCAGCTCCTTCTGCTTTATCATCTGTATATTCTTCACTCCGGCAGCCGAGGCCGCCTTCTTGAGGTTCAGAGTGCAGTTCACAGGGATTACAAATACGTGAAAGGTGCCTGCGCCGGAGACTGTGACCAGCGTCTTGAACACCTGTTCCGGAGATTCGCCCAGAGCTGCGGCCACGCTCTCCCCGTCCGTAATGGAAGAATCATATTCATGAGCTCTGAACTCCTTTCCGGCTGCACCGAGGAGGCGCATTACATTGGTCTTCTCCATATTCATTCAGGTATGGCTCCGGAAGAGAGCACTTCCAAGGCTCTCTTCATCTCGGAATCATCATTATACAAAACTTTATAGAAAGCATCCTTTCCGTATATGGCACTTGCAGCCAAAGCCTTCATATATCTCGTCAAGAGCTGACGGGATTCTTCTATCTGTTCCGGAACCCGTTCCAAACCTTTCTCTCCTGCCATTTCTATCAGCCCTTCGAATATTTTTCCATCCGAATCGAACTGCTTAAGGAACTTATCGAAGGATTTCGAATATTTCGCCTTCCATACGTCCCTGTATTCATCTTCCATCGAATTCATATATTCGATTACCAGTCCCTGCCTCAGCAGCCGCGCATAATAATCAGTGACGCCTGCGGTATCCCGGGAGATAAAGATGTCCGGCATTATCCCGCCTCCTCCATATACGATACGGTGTCTCTTCAGCGTGCGGAACTTAAGCGAATCCGGCATTCTGATACTGTCAGCAGAAAAACTTTCCCCTCTGGCATA
>DCIQ01000053.1:2478-3706 GCA_002317435.1 Bacteroidales bacterium UBA1722
CTCATATAGAAATTCCTGTAATAGTCATCCTTATGTCCCTCTTCGTATGCAGACTGGATAACCCTCCCCGAAGGAGTGTGATATCTGGCGATGGTAAGCCGCATCTGCGAGCCGTCGGAAAGCTGCATCTGCTGCTGGACAAGACCTTTTCCGAATGAGCGTCTTCCGATAATCACTCCCCTGTCATTATCCTGGACAGCTCCCGCCACTATCTCCGAAGCCGATGCGGAATTCTCGTCTATGAGCACCACCAAAGGGACGTTCTTCAGTCTGCCGGATCCATCGGCATACTCGAAGAATGTCCTTACGTTTCTCCCTTCGGCATACACGATGAGGTCCCCTTTGGAAAGGAACTGATTGGATATTTCGACAGCAGTCGGAAGAAAACCGCCCGAATTGCCCCTGAGGTCCAGAATCACGCCGGATATCCTTTGCCGGCAGGCATCCGCCGCTTCCATAATCTCCTTATTCGACTTCGCCGCGAAACGGGCAAGTTTCAAATAAAGCACTCCGTTATCCATCTGATACCCCGCATCGAGACTTGTGATAGGTATCTTGTCTCTGGTGACGGTGAACTTCAGATTTTCACCCTCTCCCCTGCGGACTATCTCCAGAACCACCTTGGTCCCCTTGGGTCCCCTGAGATATTTATACACTTCACTGTTGGTCAGACCTATCCCCGCTATGACGGTTCCATCTACACCTATTATCCTGTCTCCGGACTTTATGCCCACCTTTTCTGACGGTCCTCCCGAAACCGTTTCCTGCACCGTCAAGGTATCGTGCACGATGGCGAACTGCACTCCCACCCCTTCGAACTCCCCTTCCAGAGGCTCGTTCATCGCCTGAACCTCGGAAGCGCAGGAAAACGTGGAATGGGGATCCAACTGTTCCAGAGCGGCAGTGATGGCTTCATCCACCAGACGACTGAAAGAGACCGTATCGATATAATAATGGTTTATCAGATACAGCACCTGTGCGAACCTCTCCGATGCCTTATCCACAGTCTCCCGGACAGCAGGTGTTCCGGAATCGTCATTGCCGTGTCCGTATGACTGACGCAGCTGGGCAGAAGCATAATGAATACCCGTCGCGGAAAGAAACGGGACCAGAAGAACGATAAGCAGCAAACGTTTCATAATGTTCATATATCAAAAGTTTCCCCCTCACGGGCGGAATATACGTTTTCAAAATCTCTTTTCACTTCTTCCAGAAGCACCTCCGGATC
>DCIQ01000209.1:0-2074 GCA_002317435.1 Bacteroidales bacterium UBA1722
CACAACAGAGACAGCTGGCGGATAATTACGCTGCGGCATTCTGCAGGATTTTCGGGACCGAAGGCAGAGTCTGCATCTGCATGGACAGCTGCAAGGAATGGTTCCCGGTATTCTGGGGTCTGGTCCGTTCGGGGCACGACATACTCACCGTAGATGCTTCCGCAAGTGATTCGAAGCTGGCGGGACTGATGAAACAGACAGGCTGCACCAGACTTATAAGCCGTAATCCGAGGAACATAGACTGTACCGGAATAACCGTACAGGAGATGGCCGGTGTACCGGAAGTGACCGGCTACAAGCCTATATGGGGACACGACATCGCCCTCTGTACCAGCGGGACCACGGCAGACAGCCGTATCTTCCTGTATAATGAAGAGACCATCTGCTATCTGGCCCTGTTCTCGGCACAGGTCCGCAGGCAGAACACCCTGCTGATAGATGACGAATGTTTCCGCACGCTGGCGTTCCTGCCGTTCCACCATATTCTGGGATTCGCCGCCATTTTCATCTGGAGCCACTTCCTGGGCGACACCACGGTCTATCTGAAGGACCGCGCGCCGCAGACCATAGTGGATACCTGCCTGAAATGTCACGTCAGCCAGATAGTCAGTGTCCCGCTGCTGGCGAACAGCCTGTGCCGCGGAGTGAAGGCCAATATACTCCGGCAGGGCCGCGCCAAGAGCATACTGGTGGACGGAATGGAATATCTCAGTCTGGGAGTACAGGCCATATTCCCGAAATTCGGGCTCAAGATGGCCAGAATAATGTTCAAGAAACTTCAGGAGCAGGTTCTCGGCACTGAGATAAAGAGCATAGTCCTCGGAGGAAGCCGTACCGACCACCGCACCCTCCGCCATCTCAATGCGATGGGATACTATACCATCTGCGGATTCGGGATGACGGAGACCGCCATAAACAGTTTCGAGACCAGTTACCGCCTGAGCAACCGCGTAAAGGGATGCATCGGCGCCCCTATGGCCTATACGGAATACCGGACCAGGGACGGTCACATGACCGGTGAACTCCAGATCCGAGGGAAAGGACTCCACGACGGACGTTTCGTGGACGGGAAGATACTGCCTCCCGATATAGATGCCGAAGGGTGGTTCAACACGGGTGACGTAATCCGGATCAACAAGTACACCGGACACTACACTATAGTGGGCCGCATAAAGGATGTAATCATAAACGAATCCGGAGAAAACGTATATCCCGACGAACTGGAGGACACTTTCTTCAAAATCAGAGGGATAGAGCAATATACCATCTTGGGTACCAGGAAAAAAGGCACCAAATATGAAGATATCACACTGGCCATCTATGCCGGCGACCGGTTCGAGGATGAAAATTTCATGCAGGAACTGGAGGAGCAGATAGTCCGCACCAACAATCTCCTGCCCGTACACAAACGTCTCACCAGAGCAGTGGTATCGGAGACGGCGCTCCCCCTGACCAACAGCTTCAAGGTGAAGCGCGTCACGCTGAAGGACCAGATAAACTCCGAAAGCATCACCCTGCATGACCTGAATCTCTCCCGCAGAAGACTGAAGATAGTAATCGAGCCGAAAAACCATTCCCGCGGCAAGGCTTCGGAAGACATCCGCAGAAAGGTCGCCGAGATATACTCCCAGGTACTTCACAAGCCTGTCTCCGACATCGATCCCGATGCGAACTTCATAGAGGATATGGGAGGAGACAGTCTCCAGGTTCTGTCCATAGTTTCGAAGGCGGAAGAGCTCTTCGGAGTGATGATTCCCGCCGAATCCTATGTGAAATGCGCCACCATCAATGACGCCACCTCACTCCTCCAGAAGCTGATCTACGGCGATCCGTCCGGAGCCGAGGCCAACCGTCTGGTAAAGCGCGCCCCCATCTCTGACTTCGAGAAGACTGCCGAATATCTCCATTTCAAGGAAAGAATAGACGGTCTGCTCGCCTCCGGCGGGAAGAATCCGTATTTCGTCTGTCACGACTCCCCGCTGCTGGACACCAGCGTGGTGGAAGGACGGCAGATGCTTGACTTCGGAAGTTACAACTATGTGGGGATGAGCGGACGCCGGGAAGTCTCCGACGC
>DCIQ01000209.1:2180-2599 GCA_002317435.1 Bacteroidales bacterium UBA1722
GAGATAGCCCGGTGGAAGCACGCTGAAAGCGCATTGGTATGCGTGGGAGGCCACTCCACCAATGTCACCGTAGTAGGCAACTTCTGCGGAAAGAACGACCTTATCCTCTACGACGCCCTTGCCCACAATTCGGTGGAACAGGGCTGCAGGCTGTCCGATGCCGTCTCGCGCCCGTTCCCCCATAACGACATCGCCGCCCTCGAGAAAATACTTATTGCCCAAAGGCAATATTTTGAAAAGGTCCTTATCATAATCGAAGGGGTGTACAGCATGGACGGGGACATCTCCGACGTGCCCGCATTCGTCTCCCTGAAAAAGAAATACGGCTGCTTCCTGATGGTGGACGAGGCCCACAGCGCCTGCGTCCTCGGACGTACCGGCGGCGGGGTGGACGAGTACTTCAGCCTCGCTCCGGATGA
>DCIQ01000209.1:2668-3600 GCA_002317435.1 Bacteroidales bacterium UBA1722
GCCGGCAAGGCATCCGTCATCGAATACCTCCGCTATAACCTTCCCGGCTTCGTATTCAGCGTCGGGATGTCCCCTGCCCTGGCGGCCGGATCGCTTGCAGCCATCCGCCTGCTCCGCAGCGACCCTTCCATCATGGAATCCCTCCACAGGAACATCAGGTGCTTCGCCGATGAAGCGAAAAAACGCAAATTGGATATTTGCCTGGGCGGCAATGCGGCAGTTATCCCCATCATGGTGGGACGCGACGAAGACGCGTTCGCGCTGGCCAATGAACTGGAGAACCGGGGCATACTGGTACCTCCGGCAGTATATCCGGCCGTACCCAAGAACAAGGCGCGCCTGCGCTTCGACGTGATAAGCGAGCACAAACCCGAACAGATCATCATGGCACTGGACACGCTCGTGGCGGCAGCCCGTGATCTGGGCATAAATCTGCCCGTCAGGGAGTACTGATATGGTCATTCTCGTCACCGGAATATCTTCTGGCTTCGGCCTGGCGGCAGCGAAGGAACTCGTCCGGCGCGGCCATGCGGTGTACGGGACTGTCCGCCGGGATGTTCCGGAAGAGCCCGGCATCCGTTACCTCAGAATGGATGTGCAGGATGAGGGACAGGTCCGCAGTGCCGTAGAGACGCTCATCAGCGAACAGGGAAGAATCGACGTTCTGGTGAACAATGCCGGTTCCGGGATAGGAGGGCCTCTGGAATTCTCCTCCGAAGAGGACATAAAGCTCCAGATGGATGTGAATTTCATGGGGCTGGTCCGTACGGTCAAGGCAGTTCTTCCGTATATGCGGGCGCAGGGGTCCGGGAAGATAATCGCATTCAGCAGCATAGCCGGAGTGCTCGGAATCCCTTATCAAGGTTATTACAGCGCCTCCAAATTCGCCATCGAAGGTTTCTGCGAATCCCTGAGGATGGAAGTGAGACACT
>DCIQ01000209.1:3705-10832 GCA_002317435.1 Bacteroidales bacterium UBA1722
TTCAAGGCATATCCCAGCTATGAACGGAGCATGCTCGGGATAGAACACGATGAGAACACCGGCCTGACTCCCGACTGTCTGGCCCGGAAACTGGCGGTCATAACGGAAAAGAAGAACCCCGCCTGCCACTATGTGATAGCGACGCTGATTCAGAAGTCATCCATCTTCCTGAAACATATCCTGCCGGCCATGTGGTTCAGCAGGATGATAGGATGGTTCTATAAATTATAATAACCTGTTATGGTAAGATTCGGAATAGCCGGAACGGGGAGAATAAGCGACTGGGTACTTAAAGGAGCCGTTATGGACCCCCGGTTCAAGGCTGTGGCAGTGTGTTCCCGCAGTGAAGGGAGCGCACGGGTTTTCATATCATCCCATCCGGAAGCATTCGGCCATGATGCCATGATATTCACGTCCATCGAAGAGATGGCCGCCTGTCCCGGGATAGATGCCATATATATAGGTACTCCGAACGCCACCCACCTGCCCTATACCGTCGCATCATTGAAGGGAGGGAAGCACGTCCTGTGCGAGAAGCCTCTCGGGCAGTCGGAGAAGGAAGTCGGGGAGATGATATCCGCAGCATCCTCCAGCGGGAAAGTTCTTATGGAAGCGATGATATCCACCTTGAATCCCCTCTTCAGAACTGCACGGGAGAAGATGAAGGAACTGGGACCCATACGGCACTACTCTTCCACCTTCTGCCAGTACTCCTCGAAATATGAAGCCCTCAAGAAAGGCATAGTGGCGAATTCGTTCAATCCCCGAATGGGAGGAGGAGCCCTCCCCGACATCGGAATCTACACCACGTATCCCCTCATCTCGCTTTTCGGATATCCGGAAGAAGTTCATCCGGATATGGTATATGTACCGTCTGACTGCGGTGACGTGAACATCCAGGGGAACGTTTCCCTGAAATATCCGGGAATGACGGCCAGTCTGACATTCTCCAAGGCGGCTGACAGTTTCGCATCCACCGAGATATGCGGTGAGAAGGGAAATCTGCTTCTGGACCAGATACACATCGTGCGGAAAGTAAGTTTCATCCCTCACGGAGCCCCTTCTTCCGGAAGAGGTTCGCGTCCGGAACCCGTCACTGTCGTCGAAGGGCTTCCGAAAGATGAGTATTTCTACGAATTCGAGGAATTCATCAACGTCATAGAAGACGGAAGATGCGGCTCCGACATAAATTCCATGGAGGTTTCGCTGCTGAATGCCCGTCTGATGGACCATATATCCCGGAAACAAGTAAATCGCCTATGAAAGAATACGACGTCATCATCATCGGAGGAGGCATCACAGGAGCGGGGACGGCCCGTGACTGCGCCATGCGCGGTCTGAGGACCCTTCTCATAGAGCGCCATGATCTGGCGGACGGAGCCACGGGGAGAAACCACGGTCTGCTCCATTCCGGAGCCAGATATGCCGTGACTGACCGTGATTCCGCGGCGGAATGTATCGGGGAGAACCTGATACTGAAGAAAATCGCTCCCACCTGCGTGGATGATACCGGAGGATTCTTCATCACCCTTCCGGAAGATGACCTCGCTTATCAGAGTACGTTCATCGAAAGTTGCCGGGCGGCAGGCATAAAGGCTGAAGCCATCGACCCTGTACTGGCCCTCAGGATGGAACCGTCCCTTCCCCACGACATCACGGGAGCCGTCAAGGTGCCCGACGCTTCCATCGACCCCTTCCGCCTCACCACATTGAATGTTCTGGATGCCAGTCTCCACGGTGCAGAGATACTGACCTACACGGAGGTCACAGGCTTCATATCATCAAGCGGCAGAATTCTGGGAGTGAAACTGAGAGACACGCGGACCGGCGAACGTTTCGAGCGGCGTGCACGGATTACGGTGAATGCCGCCGGCATCTGGGGGTTCCGCATCGCCGAAATGGCCGGCACACGCATAGCCATGTTCCCTGCGAAAGGTTCACTGCTCATTTTCGGACACCGAGTGAGCAGAATGGTCATCAACCGCTGCCGCAAGCCGGCGAATGCAGATATCCTGGTACCGGGAGACGTCGTCAGCGTATTGGGGACCACCAGCACGAAAATTCCTTTCGAGGAGTGCGACGGCATAAGGGTCACGGCAGATGAGGTGAACCTGCTGCTGGAAGAAGGATGCCGTCTGGTACCAGCCCTCGCATCCACCAGAGTCATCCGCGCTTACGCGGGAGTACGTCCCCTTGTGGCTTCCGACGACGACCCTTCCGGCAGAAGCATCTCCAGAGGAATCGTTCTGCTGGATCACGAAACCAGGGACGGCATCGGCGGATTCATCACCATCACCGGAGGGAAACTGACCACATACAGGCTCATGGCCGAGATGGCCGCTGACCTGGTATGCCGGAAGATAGCGGTATCGAAGCCCTGCAGGACAGCCGAACGGCCTCTTCCCGGTTCAGAGGAACATCACGTGCGTCATCAGAACGATTCGCTGGGGAAAAAGGCCGCCGGAAACCGGTTCGGACTGCTGACCGACAAAATGGACTTCGCTTCCAAATCGGAGGTGATCTGCGAATGTGAACACGTGACCCGGGCGGAGATAGAATATGCCGTCAAGTTTCTGGATGTCCACAATATGATAGACCTGCGCCGCCGGACACGAATCGGAATGGGTACCTGCCAGGGCACATTCTGTATGACACGGGTCGCCACCGTCCTGGCGGAAACTCTCGGCTGTCCGGAAAAAGCACCCGATTTCATCCGCGAATATGTGGAAGAGAGATGGAAGGGATGCACCCCCGTATGCTGGGGGGAAGGACTCAGGGAAATGGAATATATGCGGAAACTCTACAGGGAAAAATGAAATTCGACATCATAATCATAGGCGGAGGGCTCGCCGGCGCTACGGCCGGAGTGGAACTCCTGAAAAAAGGGAGAAAATGCTGTATCGTCAGTGAAGGACTCAGCCTGCACCACACTCCCATGGATGAATACCTCGCACTCGGAGGCACATTGCTGCCGGGTGATTCCGTCATCGTGGGGATATGGGAAGAACACAGACTGAAGGCAGTTCTGACCCGAAACCTCGGAAACACCCCCCTGGAAGCGGACACTTTCCTGCTCTGCACCGGAAAATTCTTCAGCAAAGGGCTCAAGGCCACGATGGATTCCATCGTCGAGCCCATCTTCGGAGCGGACGTGGAATTCGACCCGTGCCGGGACCGTTGGTATGACTCCGACTTCCATGCACCGCAGCCCTTCGAACGATTCGGAGTGAAAACCGATGCGGAAGGCAGAGTTCTCATCGCAGGCGCACCCTGCGAAAACCTCATTGCCGCAGGCGAAATCCTCGCGGGAGAAATTGACATCATCAAATCGGCGAAGGACGTATGCAGGACACTAATATAAGCCAGAACAATTTCGAGCAGTGCCTCAAGTGCTCCCTCTGTACCACGGTTTGCCCCATGATGGCCGCAAACCCGCACTACCCCGGGCCCAAGCAAGCCGGACCGGACGGAGAACGGTACCGTCTGAAAGACCCCGGATTCTATGATCTCACCCTGAAATACTGCCTGAACTGCAAACGGTGCGAAGTGGCCTGTCCCTCGGGAGTCAGGGTCGGTGACATCATCCAGGCCTCCCGTCTGAAATACGGCAGACTCAGCAGACCTCTGCGCGACATCACACTGGCCAGCACGGACTTCGTGGGCTCTCTGGCTGTTCCTTTCGCACCGATAGTAAACGGAGCGCTCTCGCTTCCCATAGTCAAAATCGCGATGGATGCCATTCTGAAAGTGGACAGGCACAGAACGTTCCCATCCTACAGCAGGAGGAAATTCACCGACATATTCGAAAAAGACCTCCCCTCACAGGAAGGATACAAACGCTATGTAAGCTATTTCCACGGATGCTATGTGAATTACAACTATCCTCAGCTGGGAGTGGATTTCGTGACCCTGATGAATGCCTGCGGCTATGGCGTCCGGCTGCTGGATAGGGAAAAATGCTGCGGAGTGGCCCTCATCTCGAACGGTCTCGGGAAACAGGCCTCCGAGAATGCTGCAGTGAACATGGCTTCCATGAGGAAAGCCCTCGACGGAGGTTCCGAAGCGGTGCTTACCTCCAGCAGCACCTGCACTTTCACCATGCGGGACGAATATGACCACCTTCTCGGCATTCCGAACGAAGACATACGCCCCCACCTCATGCTGGCGGTGAAATTCATCTACGACCGCATCGAATCCGGTCAGATATCCCTGGCATTCAAGGAAATGCCCGGAAGGCTCGCATACCACACCCCCTGTCACATGCAGAAACTCGGATGGACGGTATACAGCACGGAACTGCTGAAAATGATTCCGGGACTGGACCTTCAGATTCTCCCGCAGGAATGTTGCGGGATTTCCGGCACATTCGGTTTCAAGAAAGAGAATTATCCATATTCACAGAAGATCGGCGCCAAACTCTTCGAAGCCATCCGCGATTCGGGAGCCGCCGCGGTGATCACCGACTGCGAGACCTGCAAATGGCAGATAGAAATGAGTTCGGGATACCGTGTATATAATCCCATAACCGTCCTGCTGAATGCTCTCGACCTGGAGAAAACTAAAATGCTGAATGCAGAATAGCTTATTTTCGATATCTTTGCGCATATATAACCATACATTCCACGACTTTATGAATCAATCACACAATATTACCAATATGAAACTCACACGCTTTTTATGTTTCGCATTGACCGTAGCGCTCGCTGCATCCTGCGCCAAAACGGTCCCGGCATCCGTCCCGGCCCACATCGAAGACGGTTACATAGTTCTTGACACCCCCGAGCGCGAAGCCGGTCAGCAGAGTGCGCTGGCGATGGCCTGCGACCCCATAGAAACGGTCCGCGTAGCATTCGTCGGAGTAGGTGGAAGAGGAAGAAGTGCCGTCAGCAGATATACCCATATAGAAGGTGTACAGATAGTAGCCTTCTGCGATCTGGAACAGGCCAAGGTGGACAGGTGTAACGCCATCCTCACGGCGGCAGGTCTCCCCGAGGCCAGAACCTATGTAGGAGAAGAAGCCTACAAGGACCTCTGCAAATGCGATGACATAGATCTCGTCTATATCGCCACCGACTGGCTGGACCACGCTCCCGTGGCTCTCTGCGCCATGGAGAACGGTCACCACGCGGCTATGGAAGTGCCCGGTGTGATGACCATACAGGACTGCTGGGACATAGTGAACACTTCCGAAAGGACCCGCCGTCACTGCATGCTGCTCGAAAACTGCTGCTACGACTTCTTCGAAATGGCCACCATGAAAATGGCACAGGAAGGTCTCTTCGGTGAAGTATATCACGTGGAAGGTGCCTACATCCATTATCTGGCCGAAAACTGGAGCTTCGACGAGCAGTGGCGTCTCGACTACAATATGGCCAATCGCGGGGACAACTACCCCACCCACGGATTCGGCCCCATCTGTCAGGTGATGAATATCCACCGCGGGGACAGGCTGGACTATCTCGTAGCCATGGACACTCCCTCCTATAACGGCAGGAAAGCGGCCAAGGAACTGAGAGGAGTCGATGAATGTGCCGACGGCGACCATACCATCAGTCTCATCCAGACCGTAAACAAGCACCTCATGGAGGTTCAGCATAATGTATACTGCCCCCGTCCCTACACCAGAATGCACCAGCTGACAGGTTCGAAAGGATTCGCCAACAAATACCCCATCGAACAGATTTCCATCAGGACCATGAACCCCGAACATGAAGAAGAGCTTACCGCAGCCGTAAGGGATTCTCTTCTGGAGGCTTATCTCCCCGATTTCGTAAAAGAGATTCAGGAAAAAGCCAGAACCGTCGGCGGACACGGCGGAATGGACTACATTATGGACTACAGACTTATCTACTGCCTCAGAAACGGTCTTCCCCTGGATCAGGACGTATATGATGCGGCGGAATGGAGTGCAGTACAGGAACTCAGCCGTCTGTCCGTAGAAAACGGATCGATGCCCGTAAAGGTTCCCGATTTCACCCGCGGTGAATGGAACGTAATAGACGGATACAGCTACGCGATGAAATAAATGACCTGCTCCGATATTCACAGCCTATGAAGAATCCTCTTCCGCGACTTGCCGTATCGGTTCTCATATTGACACTCTCCCCTGCTCTCCCGGCTCGGGAGAGTGTTGATTTTGTGAACCCTTTCATCGGCACCACTAATTTCGGTGCCTGTAATCCCGGTGCCGTCACCCCTTCCGGGATGATGTCAGTGGTGCCGTTCAATGTGATGGGCTCCTCCACGAATGCCTTCGACAAGGATGCCAGATGGTGGTCCACCCCATACGAACAGACCAATTCGTTCCTGACAGGTTTCGCCCACGGCACCCTCAGCGGAGTGGGCTGCCCCGAGATGGGTTCGCTCCTGACCATGCCCACCACCGGCACTCTCGAGACCGATTATCATCTCTACGGCACGCCGTACTCCGATCAGGAAGCCACTCCGGGGTATTATGCCGTCACCCTCGGCAGGTACGGAATCCGGGCCGAAGCCACCGCCACCGCCCGTTCTTCGGTAGAACGCTATACCTTCCCCGGCGGAAGCGCCAACATCCTCCTGAATCTGGGAGAAGGACTCACCAACGAGTCCGGTGCCATGGTCCGCAGGGTAAGTCCCACGGAGATAGAGGGAACCAAGCTCCTGGGGACGTTCTGTTACTGTTCCGATGCGGTCTTCCCGGTATATTTCGTCCTGCGGGTCAGCCGCATCCCTTCTTCCCAGGGATGCTGGAAAAAACAACGTGAGATGACCGCCGAAGCGGCCTGGGAAGAATTCAGCGGAAAGAACAAACTTTATCCCGAGTTCCTCTCCCCGATGGCGGGCGACGACATAGGCTACTGGTACCGCTGGGACGACCTCCGGCAGGGCGAACAGATAGAGGTCCGGATGGGCATTTCCTACGTCTCCGTCGAAAATGCCCGCGAAAATCTCGAAGCCGAGACGGCATCATTCGAGGAGGTCAGGTCTCTGGCCCGCAGCAGATGGGCGTCCGATCTGGACAGGATAAAGGTGACCGGAGGGACCGATGAGCAGAAGACAGTCTTCTACACCGCCCTCTACCACGCCCTCATCCACCCGAACATCCTCAACGACATAAACGGGGAATACCCTCTGATGAACGGTCA
>DCIQ01000186.1 GCA_002317435.1 Bacteroidales bacterium UBA1722
GGAAATATCTTCCTCTTCCTGTAAACGATGTACTTCTGAAGATAATTCGCTATGGATTCGGTGGTACAGAAATATTTCATCGTCTCCGGAACCGTCACTCTGGTCTCTTCGCACATCTTGAAAAACGCATCTATGGCGGATTTCGCGGAGAACACTATGGCCGTATGATCCAGAATGGATATTCTCTGGGCCCTGAAATCACGGGCACTGACAGGTTCCACCTTAAAAAAGGGACGGAAATCTATACAGACTTTATATTTGTCGATTATGTCAGTATATGGAGAGCCGTTGGCAGGTTCGGGTTGAGAGATGATAACGTTCTTAATCTTAGTCATTTCCTAATATCTTATCAACATCACTGTCAAAAGTCCGACAGGTAAATATTCCAGTGTGCAAAGGTACAAAAAAGTGCATAAAACATGAATCCCCGCCGCAAGAAATATTCCTGTCACCCTTATCAGATAATACAGGACAAGGAGACCGCACAATATGAAAAACATCGTCCGAAGCACCTCCGGAGCGGAAAAGGCGGGACAGAAATAGATGACTGCGGAAAATGCGACCAGCAGCATCGCCAAAAACACCAGACAGGATAAAGTCAGACACATTATCGCCACAGTCGGTTCTTTCCCGCCGGAAACCGTCCTGATCAGGTATAGAATGATGAACTTCACGACCGGTACTGCGGCACATATCGAAATCATCATCCGGAGAGGGATACCCGGAAAGAGACCTGACAGATAAACGGCTCCCGCCACTGCCGATGCGGATACCGCCGCGCATAACGAAAGAGGCAGCATCCCGCTGCGGAGCAGCGAAGAATCCGTGGACGGATGATTGAAAAAATAGACCAGACGGCTCACGAAAGGAGAGAACGCACGGATGAACAGAACGGCCAGCCCGAGGAAGACACAGAGATAAAGCCAAAGATACTCCGGAGCATGTATCCCCGCGGACGGCACATCATACGCGATACCGACCGAGCCTCTCCACAAGGAATCGAGAGGAACAGTCTCAATTCCCGCGCCTGACACCATACCCCATAGAAGAGAGCACATTCAACAATTTGTCCCTGAAATCCCCCTGGATAATTATTTCTCCATCCTTCGCGCTGCCTCCCACCCCGCATCTGGTCTTCAATGTCTTGGCCAGAGCAGCCAGATCTTCCTCGCCTCCCTTGAAACCTTTTACCAGAGTCACCTGCTTTCCTCCACGGTTACGCCTGTCTATAGTTACCATAAGTTTCTGCGCGGAAGGTGCAGGAGTCTCCACCTTGACGGAATCCTGTTCCCGAATCAGGAAATCAGGATTTGTAGAATATACCAGTCCCATAGAAAAAACACATCTCAAGAAAACTGCGCAAATGTAGGTATAATATTTGCTATATTTGCCGTTTACAAAATCTTATAGCACTTTTGATGGAAAAGAAACAGTATTATTTATGGAGCCGCATCTGCGCCACGGCAGTTTTCGTAATAGCCAGTCTTACATATCTGCTGACCATAGAACCGACGGCGAGTTTCTGGGACTGCGGGGAATTCATCGCATCCTCATATAAACTGGAAGTCGGACATGCTCCCGGAAATCCCGTCTTCCAACTTATCGCACGCTTCTTCACCATGTTCACCGGTCCCGAAAAGGCAGCAGTGGCCGTCAACGTGATGAGCGCTCTATGCTCTTCGGCCACCATCCTGTTCCTGTTTCTCACCATCGCCCATCTCGGACGGAGGCTGATCGGTAAAAACGGAGGGGACATCTACTCCGCAGGAAACACCATAGCCGTGCTGGGAGCCTCCTGCGTAGGTTCGCTTGCCTACTGCTGGTCCGACACCTTCTGGTTCTCCGCAGTGGAGGGAGAAGTCTATGCCATGTCCTCGCTGTTCACGGCCGCGGTCTTCTGGGCCATTCTCAAGTGGGAAGAGGATGCCGACAACGAATATGCCGACCGCTGGATAATACTCATAGCTTTTCTGATGGGACTTTCCATCGGAGTCCACCTGCTGAACCTGCTCGTCATACCCGCCATAGCATTCATAATCTATTACAAGAAAAGCAAGAATGTCACAGTATGGGGCGGCTTCAAGGTTCTGGTCCTTTCCGCCGTAATACTGGGATTCATCCTCTGGGGAATCATTCCTGTACTTCCCAAGATGGCGGCATGGGTCGATCTCCTGTTCGTAAACGTATTCGATCTGCCCTTCAACTCCGGTGCAGTGACATTCATGCTGATACTTCTCATTCTCTGCTTCCTGGCGGATTATCTCACGAGAAAAAAGGGAAAGGCGATTCTCAATACCTGCATGCTCTGCTTCACTATGATAGTAATCGGGTACTCCGCCTTCGCCGTAGTGGTCATCCGTTCGGCCAACAACACTCCGACCAACGAATACCAGCCTGACAATCCGTTCACCCTCGTCAGATATCTGGCACGTGAACAGTACGGAAGCGCTCCCATTCTCTATGGAGAGACATACGCCTCCATGCCTACGGATTACGAGCCTACGATGTACTATACCCCGCTGAACGGAAAATATTACAAGGCGCCCGGTGTTCTGAAATATACATATCCGTCCTCTTCCAAGGCTTTCTTCCCGAGAATGTACAGCCGCGCCTCCGATTCATACGTCAATTTCTACAAACGATACACATCCGGCAAGGGTCCCAAGGCTGAAGGAAGTCCGTACGCCATGCCCACATTCGGCGAAAACATGGCCTATTTTCTGGATTATCAAGTCGGCTGGATGTACTTCAGGTATTTCCTTTGGAACTTCGCCGGAAGGCAGAATGATATCCACAGTCCATCCCCCGGAGACCCGCTGAAAGGCAACTGGGAATCCGGAATAGGTTTCTATGACCGATGGCGTCTGGGGGACCAGAGCGAAGGTCCAGACTACATCATTCACAACAAGGCCAAGAATCACTTCTATATGCTCCCGCTGATACTGGGACTCATAGGACTGTTCTTCCAGCTGAACAGGGATGCCCGGAACTGGTGGGTGACCATGCTCCTGTTCCTCCTCACCGGACTTGCCATCATAGTATATCTGAACCAGACCCCGTTGCAGGTAAGGGAACGGGACTACGCCTACGCAGGATCATTCTATATGTTCACCGTATGGATAGGGCTTGCCGTGCTGGCTGTGCGTGACTGGCTGTGCAAATGGTTCCGCCCGGACAGCAGGGCGCACGAGGTGATGCCCGCCGTCATGGCATCCGCAGCACTTCTCCTGGTTCCTGTACAGATGGTATCACAGACATGGGACGACCACGACCGGAGCAACAGGTACACCAGTCGGGATATGGCTTACAATTACTTCATGTCCTGTGATTCCAACGCCATTCTGATCACCCACGGCGACAATGACACTTTCCCCCTCTGGTACATTCAGGAAGTGGAAAATGTCCGCACCGACTGCCGGGTAGTGAACACTTCGCTGCTGGGCACCGACTGGTATATCGATCAGATCAGAAAGAAACAATACGAAGCAGATCCCGTAAGACTGTCCTGCAGGAGGGAGAGCTATCTCTACGGCACCAATGAGATGATTCCGATAATGGAACGGGCAATACGTCCCCTTACGGTGAAAGAGGCGATCGATATCTTCAATAATCCCAAAATCAAAACCAAGCAATACGGCGAAGTATGCGACTATTTCCCCACATTCAAGGTAAAAATTCCCGTCAACAGGGAAAATGTCAGGAAATACGGTATCGTGAGCGAAGATTATATGAATCTGGTGGAAGACACTGTGGAACTTGTAATTCCGTCAGACCATAAATATCTTTCGAAGACAGAACTGATAATTCTGGATATGTTCGCAAATTACGACTGGGACCGTCCCATCTACTTCCTGTCGTTGGGCGGTGAACTGAATATCGGAATCCGCTCTTATCTGCAGTATGATGGTTTCGCATATAAATTCGTTCCCATCAAAAGCAGCACGAATGCCGTAGATGCGGGTCAGATAGACACGAGGCAGATGTACGAAAAAGTGAAAAATACTTTCAAATGGGACTCTTTCCGCAAGGAATACTATTCCGACTACCAGAACATGTCCACCTTCAGCGGCACCGTAAATCTCAGGAACGTTTTCGTACAGACGGCCTTGGCACTCGGAAGGGACCACGAATATGAAAAAGCCGTGGAGATGCTGGATATGATGCAGGAATATATTATCCCCGCGAATGTCCCCATAAATACGACCATACTCTTCTCCGGTTCCTCCCTGAACGAGATTATGATACTTTCAGCCATCGACGTATATTTCAGCTGCGATGCACCCGAGAAGGGCAAGGCTCTGGCAGACTTGTTCTTCAACGAATGCTTCGCTTCCATGAAACTGGCATCCAAGCCTTTCCCAGGAGGGTTCCTCGATAGGGAATCTCTCGAGATAAATCTGAGACTGTGCTATAACATTATAGATGGCCTGAAAGTGCATTCTCTCGACGAAGAAGCGAACAGGTACGAAACCATGGTCTCCGACTTCATAAATGCGCTCAACTAGCCGGGAATCATCTGAAAAGCCAAGAATCACCCCGTTCACAATACATGTGTGGACGGGGTGAATTTCATTTTCAGAGGCTTTTGGTCAGCCTTGGTTTCTCTAACCTGCATTATTCATACTCATTTCTACTCCAAGAGCTAACTGGCGGCACCTCAATTTTCAGCAGTTCTCCGGAATACCGTTATCGAGGCAGACAAAGCTCACACAAGTTATATAAAAGAAGAAGGGGAGGCCATCTGAGTCCGGTCTCCCCTTTCGATTATTTATACTGCCCGATATACTACTTGGCAGCTTTTTTCTCTTTCTTCATAGTGATGTCGTACATGATGGGAGCACTGATGAAGAGTGAAGAATATGTACCGATGATGACACCGACGCAGAGAGCGACAGCCATACCTCTGATTACTGCACCGCCGGCGATGGCGATGGCGAGCATCACGACGATGGTGGTACCTGAAGTGTTCACTGTACGGGCCAGAGTGCTGTTCAGAGCGTCATTGATGGTCTGCTTGAATTCACGTTTGGGATACAGCATCTTGTATTCACGCATACGGTCGAAGATAACCACGGTATCGTTGATGGAATAACCGATGATGGTCAGCACGGCAGCGATGAACGTCTGGTCCACGTCGAGAGTGAAGGGCAGGATTCCGGAGAAGATGGAGAAGAAACCGATTACGATGATGGCATCGTGCATCAGGGCGGTTACACCGCCGGCTCCCCAAGCCGCACCCTTGAATCGCATGGCCACATAACCGAAGATTACGATAAGGGCCAGAATAACGGCGATAACGGCATCCCTCTTGATATCATTGGCGATGGTAGGACCCACCTTATCGGAACTTATGATACCGTTGGGGTTATCGAGAGTAGAAGTGAATTCATCGAACGAGAGAGGAGTGTTGAAGAAACCCTTCAAGGCATTGTACAACATTCCGTCCACCTCAGCATCCACCTCGGATGAATTCTCGTCGATCTTATAGGTGGTGGTTATCTTCATCTGACTGTCACCGCCGAACTGCTTGACCTCAGCGGAACCGTTGAACTCGGCGAGAACGGCTTCCCTGATCTGCTCATCCGTAACGTTGGTATCAAATCTCACTACATAGGTACGGCCTCCGGTGAAATCCACACCATAGGTGAAGCCCTTGGTGAAGATAGAGGTGAGGGAAGCGAGAATCAGGATACCTGAAACTATATAGGCGACCTTGCGGGAATTGATGAAGTCGATATGGGTGTTCTGCATCCAGTTCTTGGTGAAATGAGTGTAGAATTTGACATTCTTGCCTTTCGAAAGCCTTGCTTCGAAAATGAGACGGGTGATGAATATCGAAGTGGCAAGCGATGTGATGATACCTATTACCAAAGTGGTGGCAAATCCCTGCACAGGACCAGAACCGAAGAAGAAGAGGATGATACCTGTGAGGATAGTGGTGATGTTACCGTCGATGATGGCTGAGTAGGCATTCCGATAACCATCCTGTATGGCGAGACGGAGAGCCTTGCCGGCACGGAGTTCTTCCTTTATGCGTTCATAGATGATGACGTTCGAGTCCACTGCCATACCCAGAGTCAGAACCAGACCGGCGATACCGGGAAGGGTCAGGACTGCGTGGAATGAGACGAGGGCGCCGAGAAGGAAGAGGACGTTGCACAGAAGAGCGACGTCGGCGGCCACACCCGCTCCCTGATAGAACAGAAGCATATAGACGAGAACCAGACAGAATGCGATGATGAATGATATCATACCCGCATTGATGGACTCGCTACCGAGCGAAGGACCTACCACCTGTTCCTGAACGATGTTGGCAGGAGCGGGAAGCTTACCTGACTTGAGGACGTTGGAAAGGTCGTCCGCCTCTTCGGGGGTGAAGTTACCGGTAATCTGCGAGCGTCCGCCGGAAATCTCCGTATTAACTCTCGGATATGAGTAAACCATCCCGTCGAGGACGATGGCGATGCATTTGCCGATATTGTCGGATGTCAGGCGGGCCCAGACACGGGCACCTTCCGCATCCATGGCCATGTCCACTTCGGGAGAAGCGCTGGTATTGTTATAGGAGGTACGGGCATCGGTGATGCAGCCGCCGTCCAGAGGAGCGGTGCCGTCGTTGGTAGATACCTTTATGGCGATAAGCTCGAAATATGAACCGTCCTTGATCTGCTCTGAAGGTTTCACACCCCAGTAAAGTCTCAGGTCTGCGGGCAGAACAGCCTTCACCTGAGGAATGGCGAGATATGCATTTACCTTCGCCGTATCCTTATAATGGGCTATGCCGACACAGGGACCGGGCATCATCTGTCCGTTGTACATGCTCGGATTGAGCACATAGAACAGAGGATTGTTTTTAGAATATGCTTCTTCCTGTGCGGAGAGATCCGCTTCAGCGGATTCCTCTGCGATCAGTGCGGAAGTGCTGTCCGCGGGAGCTGCGGCTTCCTCTGCGGCTTCCGTAGAGTCCTCCTGAGCACCGGAGCCTTCAGCCTCGGCTATCATGGAATTGAGGTCACGGATTATGGCGTTGGCTTCATTCAGATAGGGGAACACCTCGGAGTTTTCATAGGTGGTCCAGAATTCGAGGGAAGCGGTACCCTGGAGGAGTTTCCTCACACGCTCAGGCTCCTTCACACCGGGAAGTTCCACGAGGATACGGCCGGTGTTCCCGATACGCTGGATATTCGGGGAAGCCACACCGAAACGGTCGATACGGTTACGGAGTACGTTGAACGAGTTGGCTACGGCACTCTCGGCCTCTCCACGGATAACGGACATCACCTCGGCATTCGTGCTTTCGGGTTTTATCTTCTCTCTCATGGAATATGTACCGAAAATCTGGGACAACCTCTGGTTGGGGGCCACTTCATTCCAAGCTTCCTCGAAAAGGGTTATATAATCGGAACGGGACTGGTTCTCTCTGGAGGATGCGAGATCCAGAGCCTTGCTGAATTCAGGCGAAGGATTATGATCGGCCAATGCTTCCACGAGCGACCTGAGTTCCACCTGAAGCATTACGTTCATACCGCCCTTCAAGTCAAGACCAAGGTTGATTTCCTGCTCCTTTACCTTCTTATAAGTCAGACCGAAATAAACTTTTTCAGTGGCTATGGAATCGAGATAGAATCTGTTCTTCTCCTTCCTGAGCGAGTCCAGGTAATATGCCTGGTCAGACACTGAAACAC
>DCIQ01000056.1 GCA_002317435.1 Bacteroidales bacterium UBA1722
CTGGCGCAGCCGGCTTCCATAGTTTGCCCCCCTGCACCCCCGAGGGGGATTTCGGACCTTCGGTCCGCGCCTGCGTGGCTTACGTCTGCTTCGCAGACACGCCACTCCGGCGGACCGCTGAAGCGGCCTTAGCGTCTCCGTAGCAGAGTCGTGTGGGGAGGAGTGCCAGAATTTGCCTATCAGCAGCAGGATTTGAATGGTGGAGCTGTGAAAACCACTTCCGGATATGCCAACCCAAAAAACACCTCAAGCACAGAGTCTGTTCAGAATGTCCCTGATAGCGGCCTGACGCCTGAGGTTGGTAGATTCAGGCGGCTCCTGTCCATCCTGACAGGAACAGACTCCTCACTGCCGCAGGATGACGCGAAAAGAGAGGAGGACAAAGCGATAATCAATAATGTGCGCTTCATATCCGGTATGTTTTATCTGTCATGAATTCAATTCCTCTTGTAAATATGGGAAGTTTTCCCCGGATTCTGACAATCAAAGACGGGAAAAAACTCGTAAAAACCCGATGTGCACGCCCCCCGTCCAGAGACACTTCTGAGAGGGGGTACTGCACATTACCCCCCCTGTAAACCCCTCCGATGTGCACGACCCCCTCCCAGAGACCCTTCTGAGAGGGGGTGTTGCACATCGCTCTTTTACTGTTTTTACATCATCTTATGCCGGATATGAAGATATCGGGAAAAAAGACAATAAGTGCGAAACTTGTTCCTATCGGAGCACATCTGCAGGATGTGCGACAGCAGTCCCCCTCCTATGGAGGGGGATGTAGGGAGTAGATAAGATGACAAACAAGCCCGGAGGGCTTGAAGGTAGAGTGGAATACCTACGATAACTGTTTGAAACACAAAAATTAATATACTTGCGAAACTTAAGTTATAAACAAAATTATTTATTTTTTATTGAAAACATACTTCCAAAGTCGGGACCGAATAACCGAAGGTAAGTTCCCGGAGACAGTCCTGTAAAGTAATTTGACAAAGGGTGTAAACATATTTTACACCCTTTGCCCATTCATTTAGCACAATATCTTATCTATTAACGATTTATATTCATGGCACGCAAAATGTCCCATTCCGGGCATAACCGGAAATGAATATGAACAAAAGAGTTATTCTGATATTGTGCATCTCATCCCTCTGCCTTCCGGCAGTCCATGCACAGACAGAACAAAAAGCGACAGGAGCGGAAGCGGTGATGACCCTGCACGACTGTATGGAATATGCCGTCAGCCACTCCACACAGGTGCTCATCCAGAAGACCAGAACCGGAGACGCCCGCCTGGACCGCAGAACCGCCATCCTGGCGGCATTCACCCCCTCCATAGACGGAAACGTCTACGGATCTTACAGTTGGGGGCGTACCCCCGACCCCGAGACCAACGTCAACGTAACCACCACCACGTTCAAGAACTACTGGTCGGTAAATGCCGGCATAAACGTCTTCGACGGATTCGCAGCCGTCAACAACATGAAAATCGCCAAAACCTCACTTGCCGTAGGCTACACTCAGGAAAACTGGGAAGAGGACAAGGTCTGTCTGGCCACCATCGAAGCCTATTTCAACGTCCTGTACTACAACGAACTGAGCCGGATTCTCGAAGTACAGGTCGAAAATGCGCGCTCCGCCGTCACTCTTGCCGCAAGGCAGGAAGAACTCGGTACCAAGGGGCACGCGGACGTGGTGCAGATGGAAGCGGATCTCGCTGACAAGGAATACGAACTCACCTCCGCCCGCAACTCGTACGATGACGCCCTCATCACCCTCGAAGACGTAATGTTCTGGCCTCCCGACAAGAAACTGGCGGTGAACACCGATATTTCCGCCATAGAGGCCGAAGGATTCGAACCCCTCAGTGCGGAGGATGTCATCGACCGTGCCGTCACCACCCACCCGTCGGTTTCCGTGGCGAAGGGGACCATGGAAAATGCCTCCCGCAGTCTTCATACCGCCAAATGGCAATACCTCCCCACCCTCGCCCTGAACGGCGGCTGGAGCACTGACTACCACTCCTATCCGGGGCAGACCGACTTCACTCCCTCCCCCTATTGGAATCAATTCAATGAAAACGGTGCCGAATACGTTCAGCTCTCACTCCGCATCCCCATCTTCGATCGGCTGAGCAAGGTCACGAACCTTTCGAAAAAGAAGAATGAGTATTCAAGAGCCAGCCTGGACTATGAAAAGGCCCTCCGCGATGTGGAATCCGAGGTCCGCAGGGCTGTCCAGGCCAGAAACGGCGCTCTGTCGGAAATGCAGCAGGCCGGAAAACGGGCTGACGTCCAGGAAGAAGCCCTCCACCTGAACACCCGCAAATTCGAGCAGGGACTCATCTCGTCCCTGGATTATAATACTGCCTCCGGCAATTATCTCCATGCCCGCGCCGTCTATCTCCATGCGCAACTGAAATATCAGTTGAAACACCGCATAGTCAATTATTATAACGGCATCCGCTATATCGACCAGAAATAACCCGTCAGAAAATCACATATTTATGGATAAAATCATAGAAAAGAAAACCGGCCTCGCGGCCGCATTCTCCCGAAAAGCACTGAAATATTGGTTCGGAGGTGCATTCATCATCGTCATCGTGATTCTGCTGTTCACCACAGGCGGATCCTCCATAAGGGTGGACAGCGACACACTCCTGACCGGGATGGCCGTAAAAGGTGAATTCAATGACTATATCCGTGTCAGCGGACAGGTACAGCCCATGACAGTAGTCCAGCTGAGCCCCACGGAAGGAGGAAACGTACAGCAGATAGTCATCGAAGAAGGAAATCAGGTGAAGGCGGGTGACGTGATAGTCATCCTCGGAAACGAGGCTCTGGACATGCAGATACTGAACGCCGAAGCCGAACTGGCGGAGAAAGAGAACATCCTCCGGAACA
>DCIQ01000149.1:0-7351 GCA_002317435.1 Bacteroidales bacterium UBA1722
CCGGCGCCGGCGATGATGATCGACGGGCCGTCAGAGCACCTTACTGCCTCAGCCTGAGCGTGATTCAGCCCGGACAAATCAAATTTCATATCTTGTTCCATCGGAGCAAAATTAACATTATTTGGCCAAAGAAGTGACTGCCGCGTCCATTATTATTGCACGGTGTGGTTAAATAATATTATTGCTGAAGTCGTATCGGTAGCCCTGCCGGCCGGCCCTCCGGAGGCCTTTCGCTTCAGCGGCCAGTCAGGTCTCCGGATGGCCTGCGGGGAGGACTGACCCGTCCACATTAATCGATTACAAAGTCAAGTATGCGCGACAGGTCTCAGAGAGGCTTCTATGAAGGGGTGCTGCAGACAATACCCCTCAATAACAAGGTCTCGTATCCATACGTCAGCTCCGGTTCCCATATATTCTGCCCGAAAGAACTGTCTATTTCACATATTTACGGAGTTCTGCTTCGGGAAGTTTTACGAGTGAGGATAACTGGCGATAAGACAGATGATAACGGTTACGGAGGTCTTGGGAGAGGAGTATCCGGTCATCTGTTTTCAGATGGCGGGTAGAGTGTTTTCCAAACAGTCGGAGGTTACATTCTTCGCATAGCTTTCGGGCCTGAATATCTTCAATCACCACACCTCTGGCATTTGCCATTCTTCTGAATAGTTCCTTGTCTCTGTCTTTTCCACCTGCCAGAAAGGCTCTGAAGCAGTTATGTGTACGATAAATCGCTTCAAAGCGGTTGATGTCGATGTAATTCGCAGGAAGCACGAAGCCATTGCAGACTAACCAGTCCGGAGGCAGACAGATTCTGGAACCGCTCAAGCGTCTCTGTTCATTTACCGGCAGATCTCCTATCCTGACAGGCTGCATCTCATGTCCATCCGCGCTGATAAGCCAGGGCATAATCACGTTTCGATTTCTGAAATACAATGCACCGGTACCGTACAGGTAGTCATAAGGCATCACCGGCTTGCCGTCTTTGGTGGCTTGAGTGATGGTGTATGTTCCGGTATTGAGCAGGTAGAGCTCATCTTCTATTTCGAGCAGTTCGCAATTCAAGACGACTCCGTCCTTCGAACCACGATTTCTGATAATGCTTCTCATAGACAGATCTTCATATAGATTTTTGAACATCATGCAAGTTTCCAAATCTCCCCACAGAAGAGAATGGGGATGACTGTCTTCAACTGACATGGACAGAACAGATACACCGGTACGATACTGACATATGGCAAATCGGTTGAATGCCGCCTTGTGTTCTTCTTCGTTAGTGATGAAATCTTTCGCGTCATCACCATTCGCAAACATGTGGTAATAATGTTCGTTTCCCATAATCTCCCGCCTCAATCCGTCTTTCGGTGTGACGTATTCGGACATCGCGAAGATAGAAAGAATTTTCGATAATGGTAAACGAAAACCAGTACATGTGAGTATAGCTTTCACGGTATCCTGCAGAGCTTCATCGTGGATTACTCTCCAAAAATAGGGGGTTATCCATAATGATATTCATTATGGCGCGTATGTGGCGGATTCGGATGGATTGGTTTTGGATTACGGATTCCGGGGATGTGAATCACCTCTTGTCAATCATCATCCCGAAAATCACCCCTGGAGTTTGACGACCCCCAATCTGCCCTTTAAGGTAACATTATTCGTCTGCGCCCATCAACAAATAATGAGGTGGGAGTTTATTTGGCCAAATTATGTTATCTTTGCCGAATCATTGGTGAAGTATTTCCATACGGTCCCCGATGGCCGTTACACTGCTGAAAACAAACCATTTAATATAAAAAAGATGACGGATTACATAAAAATCAGAAAAGGACTGGATATTCCCTTGAACGGCAGTCCCGAAGCCCGTGTATTGCGGGATGTAGTCTCTCATACGGTCGAAGTCAAACCCACGGACTTCAGAAATTTGATTCCCAAGCTTCTGGTCAAGGAGGGCGACAAGGTTCTCGCCGGCACACCTGTCTTCGCGGACAAGATGCGCCCCGAGGTACTTTTCGCCTCACCTGTCAGCGGCACCGTCTCGGCCATAGTCCGGGGCGAAAAGAGGAAACTTCTGGCAGTCAGGATAGACGCGGACCCGGAGAGACAGAACAAAATCACCGAAATCCCCGAACTGGCATCACTGGACGCCTCCCAGGTAAAGGCCCTGATGCTCGCCGGAGGTCTCTGGCCCTGCATCCAGCAGCGTCCCTACGGAATCATAGCCAATCCCGCGGATACCCCGAAGAACATCTTCATCTCCGGATTCAACACGAATCCTCTCGCCGCCGACTATGATTTCTCGCTGAAGGATGACTTCGACAGCATACAGAAAGGTGTGGATGTCCTGAACAAACTGCTTCCCGGGGGAGTTCATTTTTCGCTGAACGCCTCCACACAGTCCAGTTCTCCTTTCCACAAACTTGAAAGGGTGATTTTCCATACTTTCGACGGTCCCCATCCTGCAGGCAACGTAGGCGTGCAGATAAATCACATAGCCCCCGTAAACAAGGGCGAAGCGGTATGGTGCGTGGACCTCGCCCTCGTGGCCGTCATCGGAAGATTCTTCGAGAAAGGTATCTATGACACCACCCGGCTCGTAGCTGTCGGAGGTCCCTGCGCCAAGACTCCGGGTTATGTGAAATGTGTTCCCGGAATGGCCATGAAGGATATAGCCGACCTCGCATGCCAGGATTCGGAAAAGGCTCATAAGGAACTTGATGTCAGATATATCAGCGGAAGCGTCCTGACCGGCAGGAACGTAGGCGCCGACGGCTCCCTCGGATTCGCCGACACCCAGGTGACTTTCCTCTCGGAAGGAAACTACCACGAAGCGTTCGGATGGGCCAAACCGTTCAGGGCGAAACACAGCGTCAGCCATGCCTATTTCTCCTGGCTCTGCCCGAAGAAGAGATACAATATGGATACGAATCTCAACGGAGGTCCGAGGGCATTCGTGGCCACAAGCGAATATCAGAAGGTATTCCCCATGGACATCTATCCGGTAGAGCTGCTGAAGGCCTGTCTGGCCGGTGACATCGATAAGATGGAAGCACTCGGCATATACGAAGTGGTGGAAGAGGATTTCGCCCTCTGCGAATACATCTGCCCTTCGAAGATAGACATCCAGTCCATAATCACCGCAGGCATCGCCGTGATGCTGAAGGAAATGGCATAATAAAGGAGGAGAGAATATGAATAAGATTACAGATATCAAATGGTTGCATTCCACCGTGGATGCATTCGATTCGTTCCTCCGTGTTCCGAACACAGTTACGGCCCGCGGTTCCCACGTGAGAGACTGCAACGACCTCAAGCGTATAATGATAGTGGTGGTGGTGGCTCTCATTCCCGCCGCTCTGTTCGGTATGTATAACGTAGGATACCAGCATTTCCGCTTCCTCGGGGAGACCGCAGGATTCTGGCAGATGTTCTGGTTCGGTTTCCTGAAGGTTCTTCCCCTGTTCATCGTCTCCTATGCCGCAGGTCTCGGCATCGAGTTCGCCTCCGCACAGATTCGCGGACACGAAGTGAACGAAGGATACCTGGTCTCGGGCTTCCTGATCCCCCTCATCGTCCCCGTGGACGTTCCCCTCTGGGTACTTGCCATAGCCGTGGTTTTCGCCGTAATCATCGGTAAGGAAATCTTCGGCGGCACGGGTATGAACATCTGGAATCCGGCCCTGCTCTGCCGTGCATTCCTCTTCTTCGCATATCCTTCGAAAATGTCCGGCGACAAGGTATGGGTAGCCGGTCTGTCTCAGGTGGACGGCATCTCCGGAGCCACCCCTCTGGCACACGCCGCCGCCTGCGAACCTCTGGGATTCACCGACTGGGAGATGTTCTCCGGTCTCATCCCCGGTGCCGTAGGCGAGACTTCGGTAATCGCCATCCTCATCGGAGCCGTGATTCTCCTCTGGACAGGAGTCGCTTCCTGGAAGACCATGTTCTCCATCGTCCTCGGAGGTCTCTGCATGGGACTCATC
The DNA here is from genome assembly GCA_002317435.1 of Bacteroidales bacterium UBA1722. Lineage (GTDB taxonomy): Bacteria > Bacteroidota > Bacteroidia > Bacteroidales > UBA932 > Minthomonas. The sequence goes on from DCIQ01000149.1 coordinate 3,981, forward strand.
TTCAACGCGGCAGGTGCTGAAGGTTCATACGCAGCCACCGTCCCCGCTTGGGAACATCTCATTATGGGCGGTTTCATGTTCGGTACCGTATTCATGGCCACCGACCCTGTCACCAGCGCACAGACCGAAACCGGAAAATGGATCTACGGATTCCTGATCGGTGCATTCACCATAATAATACGTGTAGCCAGTGCCGGTTATCCTGAAGGAATGATGCTCGCCATCCTCCTGATGAACACTTTCGCTCCACTCATCGACTACTGCGTCGTCTCCAGAAACATAAAGAAGAGACTTAACAGAATACCATCAAACAAATAATACATTAGCGTTATGAATACAAACAGTAATACCTACACTGTCATCTACGCTACCGTATTGGTGGTGGTAGTGGCTGCAGTTCTGGCATACGTATCATTCACCCTGGCTCCTGCACAGGAGGCCAACAGACAGAACGAGGTACGCACACAGCTCCTCGCCTCCGTCGGCATCCAGGATGTGAAGAATGCCAAAGAAGCGTACGACAAATATTTCACTGAATCATTCCTCGTCAACAGCCTCGGCGAGAAAGTTGACGGCGACGCCTTCGCGGTAGCGATGAACCTCAAGGGTCAGAACGACAAGATCCGCGTCGGCCGTCCCGAAAACGCCACCCTCCCCGTATTCATCTGCACTTTCGACGACGGTTCGAAGGCTCAGGTCTTCGCCGCCTACGGAGCAGGCCTCTGGGGTCCTATCTGGGGCTATATCTCTGTTGACGCAGCCGATATGAACACCGTAAAGGGTGCAGTATTCGACCACAAGGGAGAAACTCCCGGTCTGGGTGCCGAAATAGCACAGCCCTGGTTCCGGGAGAACTTCGTCGGAAAGAAGATTTTCGAAGGTGAAGAGTTCACCTCCGTCAAGGTGGTGAAAGGCGGTGCAGCTGCCGACGACACCCACGGAGTTGACGCCATCACCGGCGGGACCATCACCAGCCGCGCCCTCGAAAACACACTCGCCAAATGGCTCGGCATCTATCTTCCCTACATCCAGGCACAGAAGTCACAGGTCTCTTCGTGCTGCGCCCACGAGTGCTGCGGTCACTGCGGTGACGCCTGCGCTTGCGAGGGTGAGGGTGAAGGTGATGCCTGCGGCAATTGCTGCGAAGCAGCCGATTCCGCCTGCTGCCATTCAGCCGAAGGCGGATGCTGCGGTAAATGTAAAACTGAAAATTCAGAGGAGGTAAAGTAATATGGACAAGGAAATCTACAAAAAGCCGTTATTCCTGACGAATCCCGTCACCGTCCTCGTGCTGGGTATCTGCTCTTCACTGGCCGTGACCGTACAGATGAAGGGTGCCTGCATCATGGGCCTCTCCGTAATGATCGTCACAGGATTCTCAAGCCTCTTCGCATCACTGCTCAGGAACGGGATACCTAACCGTATCCGTATCATCGTCCAGCTGGTCATAGTGGCTCTCTTCGTAATTCTCATCGACCAGTTCCTCAAGGCCTATATGTATGATCTGAGCAAATCGCTCTCGGTATATGTCGGCCTCATCATCACCAACTGTATCATCATGGGCCGTATCGAAGCGTTCGCTCTCGGAAACAAACCATGGCCTTCATTCGTGGACGGTATCGCCAACGGATTCGGCTATGCGATGATTCTCATCGTCCTTTCGTTCTTCCGCGAGCTCCTCGGTTCCGGCACCATCTTCAGCATTAAAGTCATCCCCCAGAGCTGGTATGATGCAGGATATATGAACAACGGTCTGATGATTCTCCCTCCGATGGCTCTGATTCTGATTGGTGTCATCGTATGGATACAGCGCAGCATACAGAAAGATCTTCAGGAAAAATAATAACACATACCGATTATGGAATATTTGAATTTATTTGTAAAGTCAGTCTTCATAGACAATATGATCTTTGCATACTTCCTCGGAATGTGTTCATTCCTGGCAGTATCGAAGAATGTCAAGACGGCTACCGGTCTGGGTATCGCGGTCACCTTCGTAATCCTGATAACCCTCCCCGTCAACTACCTTCTTGACAAATACGTACTCTCTGCGGGAGCTCTCTCCTGGATCGGTCCCGATTTCGCGGGCATCGACCTCAGTTTCCTGAGCTTCATCATCTTCATAGCCGTCATCGCGGCCATCACCCAAATCGTCGAGATGGTGGTGGAGAAATTTTCTCCGTCACTCTACTCTTCTCTGGGCATCTTCCTTCCGCTCATCGCAGTCAACTGCGCAGTAATGGGCGCCTCCCTCTTCATGCAGGAGAGAGCGTATGCCAGTGTGGGCGAAGCTACGGTCTATGCTCTCGGTTCAGGTCTCGGCTGGTTTCTTGCCATCGTGGCTATGGCCGCCATCCGCGAGAAACTCGCCTACTCGAATGTTCCCAAGCCTCTCAAAGGTCTGGGCATCACCTTCATAATGACAGGTCTGATGGGTATGGCATTCATGGCATTTATGGGTATTCAGTTATAACAGGAGGAGAAAGATATGAACATAAGTTTACTCATGACAGCAGTAGTCGTCTTTACCGTCACTACTCTTATCCTTGTGGCTGTTCTGCTTTTCTGCAAGTCAAAACTCACCCCAAAGGGTCTTGTCAAAATCAACATCAACGGCGGCAAGAAAGAAGTCGAAGTGACCCCGGGCTCTTCACTCCTCGCCACTCTGGCCGGTGAAAAGATTTTCCTCCCCTCCGCCTGCGGCGGAAAGGGCAGCTGCGGACAGTGCAGATGTCAGGTTCTCTCGGGAGGCGGCAGCATCCTCCCCACGGAGACCGTCCATTTCACCCGCAAGCAGATCCAGAACAACTGGAGACTCGGCTGTCAGGTGAAGGTCAAGGAAGACCTTGATATCGTAATCCCCGATTCGGCCCTCAGCGTGAAGAAGTGGGAATGCGAGGTGGTTTCGAACCATAACGTGGCCACATTCATCAAGGAATTCTGCGTGAAGATTCCTGACGGAGAGACACTGAACTACCGCTCCGGCGGTTACATCCAGGTGGATGTTCCCGCCGTCACCGTGGATTATAAGGACATCGACGTAGACGAACAGTATCGTGCCGACTGGGAGAAGATGCACATCTTCGACCTGAAGATGGTGAACCCCACCCCTACCCTCCGTGCATATTCGATGGCCACATATCCTGCCGAAGGCAATATCATCAAACTGAACGTCCGCATAGCCACCCCTCCGTTCGACCGTGCGAAGGGAGGTTTCATGGACGTGAACCCCGGTATATGCTCTTCATACATCTATTCTCTGAAGCCGGGTGACAAGGTTACCATCTCCGGCCCCTACGGTGAGTTCTTCCTTCCCGATGACGCTCCCGCGGATCAGGAATACGTATTCGTCGGCGGCGGTGCCGGTATGG
>DCIQ01000149.1:7417-9485 GCA_002317435.1 Bacteroidales bacterium UBA1722
GTCAACTTCTTCTACGGTGCCCGCAGCCTGAAGGAAGCCTTCTACCTCGAAGACTACCACGCCATCGAGAAAGAGTTCCCGAACTTCAAGTTCCATCTCGCCCTCGACCGTCCCGATCCCGAAGCGGATGCGGCAGGAGTTCCCTACGTGGCCGGTTTCGTGCATAACGTGATGAACGAACAGTACCTCAAGGCCCACGAATCACCCGAGGACATCATCTACTTCATGTGCGGTCCTCCGATGATGGTAGCGTCAGTCAATAATCTTCTCGACTCTCTCGGAGTACCTGTAGAAAATATCAGATACGATAATTTCGGAGGTTGATAGGAGAAAACATCACGGAAACCTGTCGGAAGAATCCGGCAGGTTTCTGTGTTTTATGCAAGCAGTTAAAAAAACGACTCATGTGGTACAGCATCTGCCGTCCGGTAACCGATGAAATAATCCGTCTCGAATTGGAGCCGGCCCTGCTGGCTCTCCCTCCGTGGAGACGTGAGAAGGCTCTCTCGTACAGATTCGACAAGGACAGATATACCTGTGCCAAGGCCTATCTTCTCCTGAAGGAACTTCTCTCCGTCCGCTATGGTATTACAGAGGACGTGGAATTCGGGTACGGCCCGTATGGAAAACCGTTTCTCAAGTCATTCCCCGAGCTCCATTTCAATTTCAGCCACTGTCCGAAAGCAGTGTTCTGTGCCGTCGCGGATGTCCCGATAGGTGTGGATGTGGAGGAGATCCGGAACGATGAAGATGTGGCCCGGGAAGTGTTCTCCGAACATGAACGAACTCAGATCAAAAATGCTGAAATCCCTGAAATCAGATTCACTGAGTACTGGACACGGAAGGAGAGTTATCTGAAGCTGTTGGGAACCGGCCTCACGGACGACCTTAAAACTCTTCTCGACCATCCGCACCCACCCGTCGAATTCCATACCCGAACCGATCCGGCCACAGGCACCGTCTCATCCGTGGCAGTATTCGGTCATCATTGAAAAATATCAGATTTTATGTAAGTTTGCGGAAACAATCATCCATAACCTATGATGAAAAAACTATTCCTATTGACATTCGCATTCGCTGTAACGACAAACATATCCGCACAGTGGAAGATCACCGGCTGCGACAGAGCCGACAGGGACAACATCAAACTGCTCCAGATAATCGATCTGGACAGCGCCACATTCATCTACGGGACATTGACAAATGACCGGGACGGAGTTTACTGGGGAAATCTCAACAGAAAAACCTGCATATACGTGGATGACGAGCCGTACAAGCTCCTCAGCTCCGTAAATCTCCCGATATATGACGAGGCGGACGCGAAATGGGTCCGTTTCGACGAACCCGGACAAAAGGTAAATTTCGTGATGGTCTTCGAGAGATTCCCGATACAGGACGGTTTTGACCTCATAGAAAATGAGAAGAACAAGGACGCGTGGAACATGTACGGTATCCACGTGGAAGAGATACAGCCGTCGGAGATGATAAAAACCACACGCTTTCTGAATGCACATACGGTAGTGACTCAGGGAGTCCTCGCGGACAAGGGAACCAACCACCGGTACTTCATCCGCGATAAAGTCTCCGTCGACTGCTGCGCCACCACCCGGAGCGGAGACCTTTTCGCCTGTGATGACATCATGTTCACCCTGAACATAATCAACGAGTCGGATCACGGCATCCGCTTCGACTTCGAGGACAGGGTCTGGATAACCGGTGTGAAAAAGAAGGGCAACGGCACTGAAGAGACCAGAACACTTACGAAATATACGCCTGACAGCTATGATCAGTACCTCCGGAACGAGGATTATACCGAAGCGAAGTATGCCACCAGCGGCGGGCTTGCCTTTCTGGACAGCAAACTGACGTCAGCGTCGTACAGATATGGAAATTCCGACTGGGAGAAAGCCGGTTACAAGATGCTCTCGTCACTTACGGAACAAGTGATGGACAACAACATACAGGAATATCTCAAGAACCACCCGAAACAGCGCCCGTCAGCCATGAAGACCCAGAGCATCAAATCAGGGGAATCATACGCTGGATATGTCGCCGGCAAGACCAAGAA
>DCIQ01000045.1:0-2024 GCA_002317435.1 Bacteroidales bacterium UBA1722
GAGGCGGCACCGGACCGTCGAAATCAGATATTCCGCTGTCCGATATGATACGGCTCACCTGCCCGGAGACATCTTCCAGACGGTTCCTGTTGCGGTCCCTTACGGTTATCTCCAGCATCCTGGTATATGGAGGGAATCCGAATTCCGCCCGTTCCCCGAGCAGTGCGCCTATCTCGTCCAGACGAAATACGGGATGCTTCTCCAGGGCTGTCTGAATAATCATCTCCCCCTGTTTATCCCTTCTGCCCACCCGGCCCCTGAGCTGCGTCAGCAGCTGGAGGGCCTTCTCGTCGGCCCTGAAGTCATTCAGCCCGATGAGGCTCTCCCCCTGTATCACCGCCGCGAGGGTAAGTCCGCGGAAGTCGAACCCTTTCGATATCATCTGGGTCCCCACGAGAATATCTATATTGCCTTCGGCAAAAGACTTGAGTATCCTGTTCCCTTCCGCGACGGACTGAAAAGTATCGGCGTCGTACCGGGCCACCACGGCCTGCGGGAACATCTCCCTGAGCTCCTCCTCTATCCTCTCCGTGCCGGCGCCCAACGGTTCCAAAGTTCCCTCCCCGCATACGGGACATTTCATGGCGGAACCGGGATAATATGCGTAACCGCAATAGTGGCATTTCAGGGAAGCGGAGAACTTGTGGTACGTGAGGGCCGTGTTGCAGTGGGGGCAATGAGGAATCTCCCCGCAGTGCTGACATATCACGGCAGGTGCGTATGCCCTTCTCGAACGGAAGACCAGCACCTGTTCGTGAGACTCCAGACGAGCCTTTATCGCGTCCCGCAATACGAAAGATATGGACCCCTTGAGCGCATTTTCACGCTTTTTCTTCTTCATGTCCACGATGGTGACGGAGGGCTCGGGGGCGGAATTGAACTTCTCGTCGAGGAGCACCTGGACATATTTTCCGGTCTCCACGTTATAGCATGATTCGAAAGACGGGGTCGCGGAGCCCAGCAGGACATCGGCGGAATGGAGGGCGGAGAGCATCAGAGCGGCATCCCGGCCGTTATATCGGGGAGCGGGGTCATATTGCTTGTAGGAAGAGTCGTGCTCCTCATCCACTATCGTCAGTCCGAGTCTGGGGAACGGGAGGAAAACGGCGGAGCGCAGACCTATCACCAGCCGCGGGGGAACTCCGTCCAGGGAGAGATATCTTATCACCTCCTTTCTTCCGGCGGCGGAAACCCCCGAATGAAAAATCATCACCGACTTCCCGAACACTTTCGTGAGACGGTGGACCAACTGGCGGCTGACAGCCTTCTCGGGAAGAAGGAACAGGACATCCAGTCCCTTTTCCAGTGTTTCCTTTATAAGGTGGATATATATTTCCGTCTTGCCGGAACCGGTCACTCCGTTCAGAAGGACCGTCTTGCCGGAGGCAAAAGCATTCCTGATCCCCGTAAGCGCTCCGGCCTGTTTCTCTGTGAGAGGTCTGACCTGCTCCATATTCACCCTGGCACCGTCACCATCGGGGACGTCTTCTCCGGCCCCGGCAGAAGACGTTTCCGCAACTTTCCGCCTGTTGGGACGCAGCGAGGTGGGGCAGGCCGCCGCATACACTTCCCCTATGGTGCACATGTAATATTCGGACAGTCTCTTCCAGAATTCGAGTTCCAGAGGGCGGATTGCGGGGTACGGTTCGATGGACAGGACAGGACGTATCCTGAAGACATCTATGTCCGGAACGGGGATGAATTCAGAGATCACCCCTGTATATTTCACGTTCACCACCTGCACGGTGACTCTGGAACCAAGCCTCACCTGCTCACGGAAAATCTCGGGTACGCGGTAGGTGTAAGTCTGCTCCCCCCTGAGTTTCAGGGGAAGAATCACCTTCGCGAACGCCTTGGCATCTGTCGATTCATCGGTCTCCTTCATCTTCTTCCTGTCCGTTCAGGTCCTGTCGCATCAGGGCAGAGAAACCTGATATCCGGATGCGAAGTTAGCACAAAAGCTGGGGCTCCGACAGGTTTTTCGAAGAAAATTTTGGAAGATAAAAAATAAATCCTACATTTGC
>DCIQ01000045.1:2098-2603 GCA_002317435.1 Bacteroidales bacterium UBA1722
TGTGTCCCTGGTTCGATTCCCGGTGACACCACAGAAACCCCCTTCGGAAGCATCCCGAGGGGGTTTTAATTTAAAAATCTTACTATAATCGGTAAGCATATTCACAATGGTATAAGGTCTACTCCGAAGGTAAAAAAGTTTTACTTTAATATTTTCATCATTGACAATGTCAATCAAAAACCCCACTCCACCCCATCAACATATCAAACGGGGGAATTCTTTGAGATTATTCCCCCAAAATGACCTTAATGATCTCAAATGGGGGGATTTTTTGAGAATATCCCCCCGAAATGGCCTTGGTGAAGGATATACAACTACTTCAAGCATAACTCTCAGCCATCCGGCTATGAATATATCGCGACCGTTTCGGCTATCGTCTGGAGGCAGTGCGGAATGAAGGCAAACTGGGGGACGGAGTCTATGAGGGTCATGGTTCAAGGCCTTCGTTTGCACAGTAGTCACAATTTGTCTTATGTTATCTGAAAAAAATGTTACTTTTGAGCCG
>DCIQ01000130.1 GCA_002317435.1 Bacteroidales bacterium UBA1722
CGCCCTACTCAGGTAACTCCTAACTGCCGGTCTCCTGCGTGTACGCGACTTTCACGCTGTATCGTGTGACTTTCCAGACACTTCCACTTGTAACCGACCCGTATGATGAAGTCCCTACAACCCCGCATCCGCCTCGACGGATACGGTTTAGGCTCTTTCGCTTTCGATCGCCACTACTCGCGAAATCGATCTTTCTTTCTCTTCCTCCGGATACTAAGATGTTTCAGTTCTCCGGGTTTGCTCTGTCGTGACAGGCCTTCAGCCTGCCGGGTTGCCCCATTCGGACACGTGCGGATCAAGTCCTGTTTGCAGATCCCCGCACATTTTCGCAGCTTACCGCGTCCTTCTTCGCCGCCAGAAGCCAAGGCATCCTCCGTTCGCCCTTTGTAACTTCTCTCGATATGAATTCTTTTTCGTCATTTTTGGTGAAATCATAGTCCCACACCTTTAAAAAGATATCAGACTATCATTTCTAACTTTACCTCGTTATCTCTCTCATTATTTCAATGAACTTACCGTTGTTTCTCAAACGGGCTGCAAAGGTATGGACTTTTTTTGATTTACCAAATTTTTATGAATTATTTTTCGTAATTTTGTTCAATTCAACACAACAATCAATCGCCTATGGAATCTAACGAACTATCCACCAAAGGTTTACCTGAAAATGCAGCCAGAGAGCTGGCTCCCGGAGAAAAATACACTCCATTAATGTCTCCCCATAAAGCATATCCGGAAGTAAATGTCTGGTCTGTGACTGTAGGCCTGATAATGACGGTCATATTCTCAGCCGCTGCAGCCTATCTCGGACTTAAGGTAGGACAGGTTTTCGAAGCCGCCATCCCCATAGCCATCATAGCTGTAGGTCTTTCAAGTACCTTAAAGAGAAAGAACGCCCTCGGGGAAAACGTAATAATCCAGTCCATAGGTGCCTGTTCCGGAGTGATAGTGGCCGGTGCCATATTCACCCTGCCCGCACTGTATATATTGCAGGACAAGTATCCCGAGCTCACCGTGGACTTCACCAAAATTTTCTTCAGCTCCCTGCTGGGAGGTGTTCTCGGCATTCTGTTTCTGATTCCGTTCAGGAAATATTTCGTTCAGGAGCAGCATGGAAAATATCCTTTCCCCGAGGCCACCGCCACCACCCAGGTACTGGTAAGCGGAGAAACCGGAGGCAAGGGAGCGAAGACCCTGCTCGTCAGCGGAATCATCGGCGGTCTGTACGACTTCATAGTCTCCACTTTCGGATGGTGGTCCGAGATTTTCACCTCAGAGGTGCTTCCCTGGGGGACAGCCTTGGCTGAAAAGGCGAAGCTGGTGGTAAAACTGAACGTGGGGGCAGCTCTTCTGGGTCTGGGATACATAATAGGTCTGAAGTACTCCTTTATAATATGCTGCGGTTCTTTCCTGGTATGGCTGATAATCATTCCGCTGCTGAACATCCTGTTCGGTCCGCAGGTGGTGGATCTGATGGGTTCGGGAATCACGCAGACCATCAGTGAGATGTCCGCACAGGAGATCTTCACCACTTATGCCCGCCATATAGGTATCGGGGGCATAGCCACCGCCGGTATCATAGGGATAATACGGCAGGCCGGAATCATCAAAAGCGCATTCTCCGTAGCTTCGAAGGAAATCAAGGGGAAGAAAGGCCGGCAGACGGACACACTCAGAACCGAGAGGGACCTCCCGATGAAAATTATTGCCGCAGGCGTGATATTCACCCTCATCCTTCTGTTCATTTTCTTCTATTTCGGGCTGCTGAACAATTTGTGGTATGCCGTTATCGCCCTCCTGGTGGTGGCCATAATCGCCTTCCTGTTCACCACGGTGGCTGCCAATGCCATAGCCATCGTCGGAACCAACCCTGTCAGCGGAATGACCCTGATGACCTTGATTCTGGCATCCGTCATTCTGGCGGCCGCCGGACTGAAGGGAACCGCCGGTATGGTGGCCGCACTGGTCATAGGTGGCGTGGTCTGCACGGCACTCTCCGTGGCCGGAGGTTTCATTACGGACCTGAAGATAGGATATTGGCTTGGAACCACCCCTAAAAAGCAGGAAAGCTGGAAGTTCCTGGGAGTGCTGGTGGCCGCCGCCACTGTAGGCGGAGTGATGATGGTGCTGAACAGGACCTACGGTTTTACGGGTGACGATGCGCTGGTCGCCCCTCAGGCCAATGCGATGGCTGCCGTGATAGAACCGCTGATGAGCGGCGGAAACGCTCCCTGGCTGCTGTATGGCATAGGTGCCGTATTGGCCCTGCTCCTCACCATATTCAAAGTGCCCGCCCTGGCATTCTCCCTCGGTATGTTCATCCCGATGCAGCTGAACCTTCCCCTGCTGGTGGGAGGAGCTGTGGCCTGGTTCGTGGGCAGCCGCTCGAAAAACAAGGAACTGAACACCGCCAGAGGTGAAAAAGGAACCCTCATCGCCTCGGGTTTCATCGCCGGAGGTGCCCTGATGGGTGTGGTCTCCGCCATAATCCGCTTCTGCGGCGCGGATCTGCTGAACCGCACCTGGCAGGCGACGGAAGCCGCCACATGGCTTGGACTCGCCGCCTACGTGATATTGATAGCATATATGATAAAGAGCACTCTCAAAACGGACAACAACTAATTCATATTTCGCAAGCGTGAAACTTAAGTAAATAAGTTATGGAAAAGATTTTGGACAAATTTCTCAGATATGTCTCCATAGACACCCAGTCCGACGACAATTCTCAGACACAACCCAGTACGGCCAAGCAGTTCAATCTGCTGAACATGCTCGTGGCGGAACTTAAGGCGATGGGCATCGGACAGGTATCCGCAGATGAAAACGGATACGTCATGGCCGTCATCCCGTCGAACATGGACAGGCAAGTCCCTGCAGTAGGACTGATCGCCCACGTGGACACGTCTCCGGATGCATCGGGCGCCGACATCCATCCCCGCATAATCGAAAACTATGACGGGTCGGACATCCATCTGGATCCGTCCCACGGAGTAGCCATCCTGGTAAAGGATTTCCCCGAAATCCTCCAATACAGGGGACAGACCCTCATCACCACCGACGGCACCACCCTGTTGGGAGCCGATGACAAGGGGGGCGTGGCCGAGATAATGTGCGCCGCCGAATACATTATGGAGCACCCGGAGATGAAACACGGAAAGATATGCATAGGTTTCACTCCCGACGAGGAAATCGGCCGCGGGGTGGACCACTTCGACGTGGAACGGTTCGGAGCGGACTTCGCATACACCTTCGACGGAGGGGAGACAGGCGAACTGGAGTATGAGAATTTCAATGCAGCCTCCGCCCGTCTCCACATCCGGGGGCGCAACATCCACCCCGGATACGCGAAAGGCAAGATGAAGAACTCGATTCTGATAGCCTCCGAACTGAACGATATGCTCCCCATACAGCAGCGCCCCGAATATACCGAAGGATACGAAGGGTTCTTCCACATCGTAAAATTCGGCGGAGTGGTGGAAGAGACAGACATCCAGTACATAATAAGGGACCACGACAGGGAGAAGTTCGAGGCGAAGAAGGTCCTTCTGGGAAAGGTGGTCGATTTCATCAACGCCAAATACGGGGAAGGCACGGTCACCCTCGAGGTGAACGACCAGTACTACA
>DCIQ01000079.1 GCA_002317435.1 Bacteroidales bacterium UBA1722
CGGTACTGCCTATTCTGTTTTTCATACAGTCAGCCAGATTGAGTTCATAGCTTTTTTTCAGAGCCTCATCCGTGAGCGGTGATTTGATGCCGGTACCTATGAGTGTTTCCAAAACGGGGATATAATACTCTTCATTGCGATAATCGGAGTTCACCCCGTAGAGGATGTTCTCTGCAGTAGTGCAGAAGAAATCGAATACGTGAACGGCGGAGGTGTCGGCAAGAGCCGTCTTCTCCAGCTTTTCCATAAGCTTTTTCTGGGCATTCAATCCTTCACCCGAGGGGAGGCTCCAGATAATTTCCACATAACTTATGAAGTGCTGCAGGAGATCATTCCTGAGAACCCCTCCGATGCGCGTGGAATCGTCATCTGCAGACCATACGGCCGCCGAATCCAGATAATGGTCCCACATATGTTTGGAAAGATATGTCAGGGTCTCATACTGGTCTGTGATGAGAGTCGGAACACTGACTTCGGGGAAAGGTTTCGGATATGACACTATGTCATTATTTCCGTGCGTGCTCAGACAGCTGTTGAGTACGGAGACGGAAATCAGCGCAAATGTAATCAGAGTGAACCTCATAAGAAGAAATGAGAGTTTATGGTTGACCTAAGAAGATTCGAACTTCTACAGACAGAACCAAAATCTGTAGTGCTACCATTACACCATAGGTCAGTGTTGTCGCTGCAAAGATAAAAAAAAATCCAAATAATGAGCACCGCGGAAAATTCTGTCCGTGCACGGCTGCTTATGCCAGCCAGGGGAGATGACCTCCGAAACAGTGGAACAGAAGGGTCCATGCCGCGAATCTTGAAGCCTTCCCGAGGAGCATATATATGGAACATTTCCAGGGATTGAGTTTATAGAACCCCAGGGCGATGGCGAACACGTCCCCGACAAACGGAAGCCAGGTCATAAAAGCCAGAAGTGCTCCGTACCTGTCCACTTTGGATTTCTGTCTTTCAAGAGTATCCCGTTTCACCCTGAACCATTTCTCTATCCATTCCCATCTGCCGGCCCAACCTATGGCGAAAGAGGTCAGCCCGCCGAGCCAGTTTCCCGAAGTGGCCCAAATCAGGGAGAGAACCGGATCTCCGCCTCCCATCAGGATGCCCACAAGCAGGATGTCTGAAGAAAACGGAACGACGGTGGCCGCCACGAACGAGCCGATGAACAGCCCTATATATCCCCAGCCTGCCAATAAATCGATCATCCTGATTATCTGAGTGTCTTGAAAAAATCGGAAACTGTCCGGCCACATTCTTCGGCGAGTATTCCGGAAATGACATTCGTTCTGGGATGGAGCAGGGACGGGGAGAAGAGGGAGTATCCCCTCTTGGGATCGGAGGCTCCGTAGACTATGTTCCCTATCTGGGCCCAGGCCAGAGCGGCGGCGCACATGGGGCAAGGCTCCACCGTGACGTAGATGGAACAGTCCGTAAGATATTTTCCGCCGTACCTGTCCGTGGCCATGGTGATGGCTTGCATCTCTGCGTGAGCTGTGGGGTCATTGAGCGTCTCGTTCAGATTATGTGCCCTGGCGATGATGGTTCCTCCGCTGACTATGACTGCGCCGATGGGGATTTCTCCTTTCGATGCAGCTTTGAGGGCTTCTTTCAGGGCCTCCCTCATATAGTGTTCGTGGTCGGTATCGGTCAACGGCTTTTTCATGATTGCTTTCCGGTTCGTGGCGGCAAAGATAATGAATGACAAATTGTCACGAAAGCTATCTGGCATTTATTTTGTGTTTCTCCGTGCGCTCTTATGAAGCAACAATAGAAAAAAACGACATAAAAATTTAATTATTATGACTATCAGACCATTAGCAGACAGAGTCTTAGTAGAGCCCAAGGCCGCTGAGACCAAGACAGCTTCAGGAATCTTCATCCCCGATACAGCTAAAGAAAAACCACAGGAAGGCACGGTGGTGGCTGCCGGCGGCGGCAAGAAAGATGAGCCTATGGAAGTGAAAGTAGGTGACAGGGTCCTTTATGGTAAATATTCAGGTTCCGAGATCACGGTGGACGGTAAGGATTATCTGATGATGCGCCAGTCCGATATCATGGCGATTCTTTAATTATCAATGACTTCTAAAGATTTACGATTATGGCTAAAGAGATAAAGTTCAATATGGAAGCCCGCAACCTCATGAAAGAAGGTGCGGATGCTCTCGCAAATGCAGTTAAGGTGACTCTCGGTCCCAAAGGACGGAATGTCGTCATAGACAAGAAATTCGGTGCCCCTCAGGTGACCAAGGACGGTGTTACCGTGGCCAAGGAGATCGAATTGGAAGACAGATTCCAGAATATGGGTGCCCAGATGGTAAAGGAAGTGGCATCCAAGACCAATGACCAGGCCGGTGACGGTACCACCACCGCCACAGTCCTCGCTCAGGAAATAATTGCCGTAGGCTTGAAGAACGTAACGGCCGGTGCGAATCCCATGGACCTGAAACGCGGTATAGACAAGGCAGTGGAGGCTGTGGTGGCAGATCTTCGCAAGCAGACCAAAGAGGTCGGAAACGACATCTCGAAGGTGGAACAGATCGCTACCACTTCCGCGAACAATGACGCCTTCATCGGCAAACTTATCGCCGAGGCCATGTCGAAGGTGAACAACGAGGGTGTCATCACCGTAGAAGAGGCCAAAGGCACTGCCACAGAGGTGAAAGTGGTGGAAGGAATGCAGTTCGACAGAGGTTATATCTCTCCCTACTTCATGACCAATCCCGATAAGATGGAGACGGTTCTCGACGCTCCCAAGGTACTTGTCACAGATAAGAAGATATCTTCGATGAAAGACCTTCTTCCGATTCTCGAACCCATCGCACGCGATGGCAAATCCCTTCTCATCATAGCTGAGGATGTAGATGGTGAAGCGCTTACCACTCTCGTGGTGAACAGACTCCGCGGTACGTTGAAAGTGGCTGCAGTGAAGGCTCCCGGTTTCGGTGACCGCCGTAAAGAGATGCTCCGTGACATCGCTATCCTGACAGGCGGTCAGGTAATCAGCGAAGAACAGGGCTTCACACTCGAAAAGGCCACTCCCGACATGCTTGGCGAGGCTGAGAAGATAACCATTGACAAGGAGACTACCACCATCGTGAACGGTAAGGGTGACAAGCAGCAGATCGCGGAACGCGTAGCCCAGATCCGCAAGCAGATATCAACCACCACTTCCGATTATGACCGTGAGAAACTTCAGGAGAGACTTGCCAAACTTTCAGGCGGTGTGGCTGTCCTCTATGTAGGTGCAGCTTCCGAAGTCGAGATGAAGGAGAAGAAGGACAGGGTGGAGGATGCTCTCAATGCCACACGTGCCGCTGTGGAAGAAGGTATCATCCCCGGCGGCGGTGTCGCTCTGGTTCGTGCCATCGATTCCCTGAAAGAAGTCAAGGCTGACAATGATGACGAGAAGACAGGTATCAATATCATCGCCAAGGCCATCGAGGCTCCTCTGCGCATGATTGTGGAAAATGCCGGAATGGAAGGCAGTGTCGTAGTGAACAAGGTTCGTGAAGGTAAGGCCGACTTCGGTTACAATGCCCGTACGGACGTATACGAAAACCTGCTTGAGGCCGGTGTCATCGACCCTACCAAGGTGACCCGTATCGCTCTTCAGAATGCCGCTTCAGTGGCAGGAATGTTCCTCACCACCGAATGTGTGCTTGCCGACAAGAAAGAGGAAGCACCGGCAGTTCCCCCGATGAATCCCGGTATGGGCGGGATGATGTAGGATTCTTTTCTCAGGATGTGAAACAGGCGGCCTCCCTTCGCGGGAAGGCCGCTTTTTCATATATTTGCGGCAGTTATGCTCAGGCAGTTGTTCGGAACGTTTTTCAAGATAGGCCTCTTCACCATAGGAAGCGGTTATGCGATGATTCCCCTCATCCAGAGGGAGGTGGTGGATAACCGGAAGTGGTTTACCGAGGAGGATTTTCTGGATCAGTTCGCTCTGGCCCAGTCCTCTCCCGGTCCGTTCGCGTTGAATACAGCTATTTTCGTGGGGTATCGTATGCGGGGTGTTCCGGGAGCTCTGGTCTCGATGCTGGGGGTCACGCTCCCTCCGTTTTTCATCATGCTCCTGATAGCGGCCTGTCTTACAGGTTTCCGTGAAAACCGTTGGGTGGATGCCGCTTTCAGCGGTATGCGGCCTGCGGTGCTTTCGCTCATAGTGGTTCCGTTCATCCGCTATCTGTCCAGAATGAAATGGCCTGCGGTCCTGACGGCATCCGGAATCGCCCTGACGATATGGCTTCTCGGTGTGTCTCCCACATATCTTATACTCGGCGGCGCCGCCATCGGCGTCATTCTGACATTTTTCCGGAGGAAATGATATATCTCGAACTTCTTTGGTCTTACCTGAAGATAGGATTCTTCGGATTCGGAGGGGGATATGCGATGTTGTCGCTCATATCCGACGAGATAGTCGTCAGGCACGGATGGCTTACTGCGGTCCAGTTCCACGATATAATCGCCGTTTCGCAGATGACCCCGGGTCCCATCGCCATAAACTGCGCCACCTATGTGGGCTATATGGTGACCGGAAACGTATGGGGTTCGCTGATAGCCACTTTCGCCGTTTCTCTGCCTCCGATGACCATAATGATGACCATCTGCAGATTTTATGTGCGGGTGAGGAACAGCAGATACATGAAAGGTGCCCTCGATGTCATCAGACCGGTTACGGTAGGTATGATAGGTGCTGCTGCGCTGATGCTCTGCAATCGTCAGACATTTCCTCACGGATGGGTCTCCTGCGCCATATTCGTCGCCGCACTTGCGGCCACCTGGTTGAAGGTGCATCCTATCATAGTTATATCTGCCGCCGCCGCAATGGGCATATTGACGGAGATTTTTTGAGATTTCACGGGGGCAATGTGTTTCATAATCAAGTTATTTTTGATGATAACTTGATGTTTCAAAATAAATGTCTATATTTGCAGCCCCCAAAATTATGGGGAATCGCAACATTTTTTATAGTATTAACTTAAAAATCAACACAGTGGACACACTTAGCTACAAAACAGTGTCGGCGACACCCGCTTCCATACAGAAGGAGTGGGTAGTGGTTGATGCCACCGATCAGATCCTTGGCAGACTTGCTTCCAAAGTAGCAGAGATGCTGCGCGGAAAGTACAAAGTTAATTTCACCCCGAACCTTGACTGCGGTGATAACGTTATCGTCATCAACTGCGAGAAGGTACGTTTCACAGGGAAGAAATTGACTGACAAGGTTTACGTTCGTCATACCGGATATCCCGGAGGACAGCGTTTCGCCACCCCCAAGGAACTGCTCGCACGCAAGCCCGAAGCCGTAGTGGAAGAAGCCGTAAAGGGTATGCTTCCCAAAACCAGACTTGGTAACAAACTGTACAGCAACCTCTACGTTTATGCAGGTGCTGAACATCCCCACCAGGCCCAGAATCCCAAAATTATTAATTTAAACGATTTAAAGTAAACAGATGGAATTAGTTAACGCCCTTGGAAGACGTAAATCAGCTGTTGCTCGCGTTTATGTAAACACCACCGGTAACGGTAACATTACGATCAACGGACGCACCCTTGAAGAATACTTCAAGGAGGAATCGCTCCGCTACATCGTAAGGCAGCCGCTGGACGTAACCGGAACCCTTTCCAATTTCGACATCAAGGCTATACTTGACGGAGGCGGAATCAAGGGTCAGGCAGAGGCACTCCGTATGGCTATCGCTCGCGCTCTCAGCGAGATAGACAGGGAAGCCTATCGTTCAGCACTGAAGTCCAACGGTTTCCTCACCCGCGATGCCCGCGAGGTCGAGAGAAAGAAACCTGGTCAGCCTGGTGCCCGCAGACGCTTCCAGTTCAGCAAACGTTAGTATTTTTTACATAACACTGATTTACAAAGAAGCACAGCACAGACCCAAAACTACAGGACCCTTATGCGAGGTTACCGGCAGTTTGTCTGTCTGCGGAAAATTCAGAAGACCGGCCCCGGTGCCGCTACTTCTAAATTAAAACAAAGAGAACTCTTCGAAGAAGAGACAAAAAACAAAAATTAAAAAGCACTGAAATGCCTAGAACAAATTTCCAAGAACTCCTTGATGCAGGTGTTCACTTCGGTCACCTGAAGAGAAAATGGAATCCCAAGATGGCTCCGTA
>DCIQ01000016.1:0-1843 GCA_002317435.1 Bacteroidales bacterium UBA1722
GGTCCCTGACGCCCTTCGAAGTTACGGTTCGAAGTACTTACGGCATAACACCCTGCCGGTATCTTGTCATCGTTCATCGCCAGACACGCAGAGCATCCGGGCTGACGGATTTCGAAACCGGCGGCTTCCAGAATCTCATCCAGTCCCTCTTCCTTTATCTGACGGGACACGTTCCAGGAACCGGGCACCAGCCAGGCAGTGATCCAGTCGGCCTTCCTGCGCCCCTTCACGATGGAGGCGAATGCCCTGAAATCCTCTATCCTGCCGTTGGTACAGGCTCCGAGGAACACATAATCCACCTTATGTCCGATAAGACTCTCCCCTGCCTTGAAATCCATATAAGCCAGCGATTTGGGAGCGGCATCCGCAGGAATGGTCCCGTCCACCGGCATCCCCATCCCGGGATTCGTGCCGTATGTAATCATAGGACTGATCTCCGCCGCGTCGAACACCAGTTCCCTGTCGAAAACGGCATCGTCCCCGCTGCGGAGAGTCTTCCAGTACGCCACGGCCTTGTCCCATTCCTCCCCCTCGGGAGCGAACTGACGCCCCTTCAGGTATTCGAAAGTGGTCTCGTCGGGGGCGACGAACCCTCCTCTGGCCCCCATCTCGATGGAGAGATTGCAGAGGGTGAGACGTCCTTCCATGCTGAGCGAACGGACAGCGCTGCCGCGGTATTCCACGAAATACCCCGTGGCACCGGACGTGGTGAGTTTCATCATCAGGTAGAGTGCGACATCCTTCGCGGTAACGCCCTCCCCGAGTTCACCCTCTATCCGGATGCTCATCAACTTGGGCTTCTGCTGGAGAATGCATTGCGAAGCCAGCACCATCTCCACCTCGGAAGTTCCGATTCCGAACGCCACCGCACCCATCGCACCGTGGGTGGAAGTATGCGAATCCCCGCACACTATGGTCATCCCCGGGAGGGAAAGTCCCTTCTCCGGCCCCACCACGTGGATGATGCCGTTGTCGGGATGCATCATCCCCCAGTACGAAAGGCCGAACTCGCGGGCATTGCGCTCCAGCGCATCCACCTGAGCCTTCGAGACCGGATCCTCTATGGGACGGTCCTGGTCGTGGGTGGGGGTGTTGTGGTCCGGCATGCAGTAAATCCGCTCCGGGCGGAAACACTTCACCCCTCTGGCACGGAGTCCGTCAAATGCCTGTGGTGAAGTCACTTCGTGACAATACAGGCGGTCTATGTAGAGTTGTGTGGGTCCGTCTTCGATCAGGTTCACCACATGGGAGTCCCAAATCTTGTCGAAAAGCGTGTTCATTGGATTTTGTTCAGACAGTCAATGTAAGCTTCCACAGCTGCGGTCACGATATCCGTATTGGCCGAGAATCCGTAATATACCTTTTGGTCCGTTTCCACCTGCATGTGCACCTTGCCCACATCATTGGTACCCTTGGTGATGTTCTGGATGGTGAATTCCTTCAGGGTGAGGGGACGCTTGATGATGTTCCGCAGGGCATTGATGGCCGCATCGACGGGACCGTTTCCGACCGCCGCACTGGAGAACTTCTCCCCGGAGATGTCCAGACCTATCGAAGCCACGGGACGAACCCCCACTCCGCAGGTTATCTGGAGGAAGTCGAGATGGATATGGTGGTCATTGGTCCTCTCGGCACCGGCGAGCACCATAAGGTCATCATCGTTGATTTCCTTCTTCTGGTCAGCCATTTTCAGGAATTCCTTGTAGAGGGCATCCAGTTTCTCGCCTTCCACCTTTATGCCCAGGGCATCCAGTCTGGATTTGAGGGCCGCATGGCCGCTGCGGGCAGTGAGCACTATGGAATTCCCGTCCAGTCCGATGTCGGTAGGATCTATGATCTCATA
>DCIQ01000016.1:1950-2819 GCA_002317435.1 Bacteroidales bacterium UBA1722
TTCATCAGGTTCGAGACCATACGGCTGGTGGAGTATATCTTCTTGGTGTTGATATTGGTCTCCAGAGTGATGTCGGTGTGGCTCTTTATTATCATCGCCACCTCTTCCAGAGAGGTATTGCCCGCCCTCTCTCCTACTCCGTTTATGGTCACCTCGCACTGACGGGCCCCGTTCAGGAGTCCCGCCATGGTATTGGCCGTGGCCATCCCGAGGTCATTATGGCAGTGGGTGGATATCACAGCCTTCTCGATTCCTTTCACATGGTCGCAGAGATACTTTATCTTGGCTCCGTATTCGGCCGGGAGACAATATCCTGTGGTGTCGGGGATGTTCAGTACGGTGGCACCCGCCTCTATTACGGCCTCGATGACCTTCGCCAGATATTCGTTTTCGGTGCGGCCGGCGTCTTCCGCGTAGAATTCCACGTCCTCGACATACTTCTTGGCATATTTCACCGCACGGACAGCCCTTTCGAGCACCTCGTCCCGATTCGAGTTGAACTTATACCTGATATGATAGTCGGAAGTCCCTATCCCGGTGTGGATTCTCTTCTTCTTGGCATATTTCAGGGCCTCCACGGCCACATCGATATCCTTCTCCACCGCCCTGGTGAGGGCGCATATCGTCGGCCACGTGACGGCCTTCGATATCTCCACCACCGAGTTGAAATCTCCCGGGCTGGAGATGGGAAATCCGGCTTCGATTATGTCCACTCCGAGTTCTTCGAGCGCCTTCGCCACCTGAATCTTCTCTACGGTATTCAACTGGCATCCGGGCACCTGTTCCCCGTCGCGTAACGTAGTGTCAAAAATATATACTCTGTTGTCCATCATTATAGTCTATTTGTTGTTCTCGGGGCGCAGCTGGCG
>DCIQ01000016.1:2907-11653 GCA_002317435.1 Bacteroidales bacterium UBA1722
CGATAGTCGGGCTTGCTGTTGCTGTCGATGGATATCTGAGCCTCGTTTCCTGTCTTGACGCTGTCATAGAGTTTCTGCATCACAGGTTTGATGGCATCGTGGAAGGGGCCCATCCAGTCGAGAGCGCCGCGCTGGGCGGTGGTGGAACAGTTCGCATACATCCAGTCCATACCTTTGGCCGCGAAGAGGGGGCCGAGGGACTGTGTGAGCTCTTCCACTGTCTCGTTGAAGGCTTCCGAAGGGCTGTGGCCATTCTCCCTGAGGGTCTCGTACTGTGCGAGGAGGAGGCCCTGGATGGCACCCATAAGGGAACCTCTCTCACCTGTGAGGTCAGATACGGCCTCTCTCTGGAAGGTGGTTTCGAACAGGTATCCCGAGCCGATGGCAATACCGATGGCGAGGGTGGTGTCGAGTGCCTTGCCGGAGGCATCCTGATATACCGCGAACGAGGAGTTGATACCTCTGCCTTCGAGGTAAAGCGAACGTACCGTGGCGCCGGAGCCCTTGGGAGCGACCATGATCACGTCGATGTCCTTCGGGGGAACGCATCCGGTGCGGTCATTCCAGGTGATGGCGAAACCGTGGGAGAAATAGAGGGTCTTTCCCGCGGTGAGATATTTCTTGATTACGGGCCATACGGAGAGTACGGCGGCATCGGAGAGGAGACACATTATTATGTCACCCTTTTCGCAGGCCTCTTCTATTCCGAAGAGCGTCTGTCCGGGTACCCAGCCGTCAGAGACAGCCTTGTCGTAGGTCTTGCCGGGACGCTGTCCTATTATTACGTTCTCTATGCCGTTGTCACGCATATTGAGGGCCTGTCCGGGTCCCTGTACACCATAACCTATTACCGCCACTGTCTTGCCTGACAGAATCTGCTGTGCCTTAACGAGTGGAAATTCTTCGCGGGTGACTACATTTTCTTCTACACCGCCAAAATTCATTTTTGCCATAATGATTGACTTTATTGTTATTTGTTGTTTTCTTCTTTTTCCCTTTGAGCGACCAGTTCTCTCACGAGCTGGCTCTCTCTGCCGGAATATTCATTGTTTATGTGATAGAACGCCTTCAGCACGTCCACTTTCTTTTCTATCTGGAGCACCACGTTCTCTATCTTGTCATCTTCGCATCTGGTGACTATCTTGAACTTGTGTATGCCCGGCACATCCGAAGGATATACCAGGAGTTTTTCTATATTCAGGCTCCGTCTGGCGAATATGCCCGCTATGGCACTCAACAGACCGACGTGATTCTCGGTGTAAGCCGTTATTTCGTAAAGTTTCAAATCCTTTGAGTCCATATTCTTACTTCTCCCTGTCGAAAAAGTCCTTTTCATTCAACATTATTTCATCTATGCTCTTCCCCGGGGCTATCATGGGAAATACCATACTGTTCTCCTGTACGTGGACATTCAGCAGGAAAGGTTTATCATCTGAGAGCATCCTGCCTATGCCTTCCTTCAGTTCTTCCCTGGTCTCCACATTCATACAGTCTATACCGTATGCATCCGCGAGCATCTTGAAATCCGGATTGACCATTCTGGTGAAGGAATAGCGTTTCTTGAAGAACAGTTCCTGCCACATACGGACATTTCCGAGCCAATTGTTATTCAGAAGGACTATCTTCACACCGGTCCCCTCCTGCTTTATGGTTCCGAATTCCTGCTCCGTCATCTGGAGTCCTCCGTCACCGACGAAGAGCACCACGGTCTTCCCGGGAGTCCCTATCTTCGCCCCCACGGCGGCAGGCAGACCGAAACCCATCGTCCCCAATCCTCCAGAAGTGATGAAACTGCGGGTGGACGTGAACTTGGAATAGCGGGCGGCGATCATCTGGTTCTGACCCACGTCGGTGACTACTATGGCATTACCTCCGGTGGCGGAAGCCACTGCGTCAACCACTTCTCCGGGATGAAGTTCCGCATCCTCGGAATGGAGTTCCGGATCTATCACCCGATGCTGCTCCACGGCACGGCACATTATGTGTTCCATCCCCCACTCGTCGCTCTTGCGGGCTGTTATCTTCTCTGTCAGTCTACTCAGCGCCACCTTGGCGTCGGAGAGTATGCCGAGTTCTACGGGGATGTTCTTTCCTATCTCGGTGGGGTCTATGTCTATGTGGATTATCCTGGCCTTCGAGGCATAGGTGGAGAGCTTTCCGGTGACTCTGTCGGAGAAACGCATCCCGACGGCTATCAGCAGGTCACATTCCTGGGTCAGGATGTTCCCGGTAACGTTTCCGTGCATCCCCAGCATGCCGACATAGTTCGGATGGTCTGAAGGGAGGGCGCTCAGTCCGAGCAGGGTGCTGCCCGCCTTTATGTTACCCTTCTCCAGGAATGCGGCCAACTCTTTCTCGGCACCGGAGAGGACTATGCCCTGACCGTAAACGCAGAAAGGCTTTCTGGACTCATCTATCATCTTCGCAGCCCGGTCGATCATCTCTTCCGACGGAACGGGATGCGGGTTGTAACTTCTTATGAAACTGCATTCGGCCGGGACATATTCGGCAAGTCCTATCTGGGCATCCTTCGTAAAGTCCAGCACCACAGGTCCGGGACGCCCCGTTCCTGCTATGTAGAAGGCCCTGGCCACTGCCCAGGCGATGTCTTCCGGTCTGCGTATCTGATAACTCCATTTGGTTATGGGAGTGGTCAGTCCTATCAGGTCGGTCTCCTGGAAGGCATCCGTACCCAGAAGGGAGACGGGTACCTGTCCCGCTATCACCACCACGGGGGTGGAGTCCACCATAGCGTCATCCACACCGGTGATCACATTGGTGGCACCGGGTCCGGAAGTCACTATCACACAGCCCGGGGCGCCCTTGGCCCTGGCATATCCCTGGGCTGCGTGGATGGCTCCCTGCTCGTGACGGGCAAGAATGTGGCGAAGGCTGTCACCATAGTCCATAAGTCTGTCATAGACAGGCATTATCTGACCTCCGGGATAACCGAAGACCACTTCCACTCCCTGATGGATGAGGGAGCGCAGCAGGATGTCCGAACCTGATATCTTTTTTTCTGCCATATCTGGAATATTGAGAAGCTGTTATGCCGTTAAAACAAGTTAATCAATCTATCATTCTTCTGCCGCCCTTGTCGGCGCTGCTCACCATCGATGCGTACGCCTTGAGAGCCTTGGAGACGGGTCTGTCCCTGTAGGGAGGGGTGAACGCCTTGTTCCCCCGGGCCGCCTCTTCCTCTCTCCTGCCGGCCAATTCTTCCTCGTTGAGCCTTACGTTTATGGTTCTGGCGGGGATGTCTATTTCTATAATGTCTCCGTCCCTCACCAATCCGATATTGCCGCCTGCGGCCGCTTCCGGGGAGATGTGGCCTATGCTGAGGCCCGAGGTGCCGCCGCTGAAGCGTCCGTCGGTTATCAGGGCACATTCACGGCCCAGATGCATCGATTTGATATACGAAGTGGGATAGAGCATCTCCTGCATTCCGGGTCCGCCCTTGGGACCTTCGTAGTTTATCACCACGCAGTCGCCGCTCTTCACTTCACCTGCCAGAATGCCGTCGCTGGCGGCTTCCTGCGAGTCATACACTTTCGCCGGGCCGCTGAATTTCCAGAGACATTCGTCCACGCCCGCAGTCTTGATCACGCAGCCGTCCAGAGCGATGTTTCCGAAGAGCACGGCCAGACCGCCGTCTTTCGTGTAGGCATTCGCCATGTCGCGGACGCATCCCGCCGCACGGTCAGTGTCCAGAGTCTCGAAACGGGCGTTCTGGGAAGCCATTTCGGTGGAACGCTTCTGCGCATAGGCGGCGGAATAGACGTTCACGGCATCGTCACAGAGCGAGTCGCCGCAGATATCATATTTCCGTATCGCCTCTCCGAGAGTCATCCCGTCCACCCTGGGGGCGGCCGCATCCACCAGTCCTCCCCTGTTCAGTTCAGCCATTATGCCCAGCACGCCGCCGGCGCGGCCCACGTCCTGGATATGGTATTTCTGGGTATTGGGAGCCACCTTGCAGATACAGGGCACTTTTCTGGAAAGCGCGTCGATATCGGCCATCTTGAAATCGGCCCCCGCCTCCCCTGCGACTGCCAGAAGGTGGAGCACCGTATTGGTGGAGCCTCCCATCGCTATGTCGAGGGTCATCGCGTTCATAAATGCCGCGCGGGTGGCGATGTTCACGGGCAGCACGGAGTCATCCCCCTGTCCGTAATATCTGAACGTATTGTCCACTATCAGTTTCGCGGCCTTCACCAGAAGGTTCTTCCTTTCGGTGTGGGTGGCGGAGACGGTCCCATTGCCCGGCAGGGCCAGACCTATGGCTTCCGTGAGACAGTTCATCGAGTTGGCGGTGAACATTCCGGAGCAGCTGCCGCATCCGGGACAGGCCCGCTCCTCTATCTCGGCGACATCGGCGTCACTCACCGTGGGGTCCGCCGATTTCACCATGGCGTCTATCAGATCGAGGCGGGCGGCGCCCATCACTCCGGGCTCCATGGGGCCTCCGGAGACGAATACGGTGGGGATGTTCAGCCGCATCGCGGCTATCAGCATGCCCGGGGTTATCTTGTCGCAGTTGCTGATGCACACCAGGGCGTCCGCCTTGTGGGCGTTCACCATGTATTCGACGCTGTCGGCGATTATGTCCCTGGACGGGAGCGAGTAGAGCATCCCGTCGTGGCCCATCGCGATGCCGTCGTCTATGGCGATGGTGTCGAATTCAGCGGCGAAGCATCCGAGTTTTTCTATTTCACTGCGGACTGTCTGTCCGGCTTCATGCAGGTGCACGTGCCCGGGGACGAACTGGGTGAACGAATTGGCTATGGCGATCACCGGCTTGCCGAACTGTTCGCGTTTCATTCCGTTGGCTCTCCACAGAGCCCTGGCCCCTGCCATTCTGCGTCCTTCGAACGTGACGCTGCTGCGAAGTTTTATCTTATATTCCATAAATGTGTCGAAAGGCGCCGCGGATGTCATCATTTCGGGATGACATCCGCCGGACGCCGAAAATCGGTGCAAGTTACAAATTAATACCCGTAAATCCGAATTTCTATCTGAAACGGCAGGGAGTTCCGTAGATACGGCTCTCCGCGAATTCACGGGCGATGATGCCTTCGGGCACGCCGGTGGTCCCGGATCTTTCCACTATCCAGCTGATGGTATCGTATATCCCGGCGACCTGTTTGAGGACGTTTTCACGGTTATATGTGGTGAATACTTCCTGTGCGGCATTTATGACTCCGCCTCCGTTTATCACGAAATCGGGGGCATACAGGATTCCGCGGTCGCGGAGAGCCTGACCGCATTCGTCGTCGAGAAGCTGGTTATTGGCCGCCCCGGCGACGGCGCGGCATTTCAGATTCGGGATGGTATCGTAGTTCAGGGTGGCTCCGAGGGCACAGGGCGAGAGAATATCGCACTCGGTCCGGTAGAGTTCCTCATCTGTCACTTCCTTGGCGCCCCATTCTTTCACAGCCACTTCCATATTGGCACGGTTCGAGTGGGTGGAGACAGTCAGGTCGGCTCCGGCTTCATAGAGTCTGTGGGCGAGATCGAAGCCCACGTGTCCGAGTCCCTGGAGGGCTATCTTCACTCCGTGAAGGTCATCGGTGCCGTTCAGCCGGTTCGCTATGGCCCTGATGCCGCAGAACACTCCGTAGGCAGTTACGGGTGAGGGGTCTCCGCTGACGGTGTCGCGTCCCACCACGTACTGTGTGGTATGAAGGACCTGGTTCATATCTTCAGTGGTGGTATTGACGTCTTCCGCGGTGTAGTATTTCCCGCCGAGGGTCTCCACGGCTTCGCCGAAGGCTTCGAAGAGGGCCGGAGTCTTCTGGGCGGGAGAAGCGATTATGACTCCCTTGGCACCGCCGCAGGGCAGTCCTGCCGCGGCGTTCTTGTGACTCATTCCTCTGGAGAGACGGAGTACGTCGAAGAGGGCGGCGTCGAGTCCGGCGTACGGATACAGGCGGCATCCGCCGATGGCCGGACCGAGGTTCGTATTGTGAAGGGCCAGAATGGCGTGAAGGCCTGCTTTTTCATTGTTGACGAAAAGGACTTTTTCGTGCTGATACTCACTGATGAGGTTAAGTGTTGTAGACATAAGACAGATAAAAAGTGGTTACGATTGTTTACTTTTGTTTTCGACCTGCTAAAAAACACAATTTTTCCCGATATATCAACTTTAGAGAGGGTTTTTTCTTGTTTTTTTTCAAAACGGCAGGGCATCGAATTCTGTTGATAAAGAAAAAAAGGTTTCAATTTGAAACCTTAAATCGGCATATAAAAAACAAGTTGACAATTCCGATGCGGGAATACCAACCTATTTATAAGTTGTTTGGATTTACGTCACGTTCCCGACACTTCGCCGCTCAGGCCGGCCGCCCGTCACCACTGACGGCGGCCTTCAGTTTTCCGACCATTGCGGAACCTGTCCTTCGCGCCCGTTGATACCGGACGCTGACGGCAGCCTTCAGTTTTACGACCTCAGCGGGGTGATTTTACCCGTTTTCTCCCCCGAATCGATGTCTTTTATGCCATACGGGGGAGAAAAAGGCCATTTCTCCCCCGATGTTACGGAACTGACATAAATTTATTACTTTTGAAACATAAACGCGAACCATTATGAAAAAGAACCTTATCACTTTATCCCTCCTGGCAGTCCTCCTGTCGGGATGCTGCGGCTCGGGTACCGCCACTGAACCCGCCGCCGAGCCGGAAAACGCCGTAATCGATGCCATTATGGCCAGAAGGTCCATCCGCTACTATACTGACACTCCTGTGGAGAGGGAGAAACTCCAGAAAATAGCGGAATGCGGCATCAATGCCCCCAATGCGATGAACCGGCAGGACTGGGAAGTCAGGATAGTCGACAGTCAGGAGTATTTCGACGGAGTCACGCAGATAATGAAGGAGTCGATGCCGTTTATGGTGAAGACTGACGATCCCAAGTTCCGCAACGGCTTCCGCAATGCCACCGCCGCCATCTTCATAGCCTGTCCCGACGACGAGTCGGGGATGTTCCTCCAGAATGTGGGGCTGATGAGCGAGAATATCTGCCTCGCCGCATACTCGCTCGGTCTGGGTACCTGTGTGATGGGCGGACCGGCGATGTTCCTGAGCACCAATGAAGCGGCCAGGCCCTACCTCGACCGGCTGGGGTTCAGCGAAGGGTACCGGCTGAGAGTGGTGATTGCCGTAGGCTATCCCGATGAACAGCCTGAGGCGCGTCCCCGCGATCCCGGGAAAATCCAGTTCATCGACTGATACTGCCTGTTACGGAGAATGTGGTGCTGATATGGAAGATATCAGGGAGACTGTCCGGAAGGCCGGCAATATAACCGAGTTCCAGCGGAAAGTGTATCTGGAACTTCTGAACGTGCCTGCAGGAGAGACCGTCTCCTACGGGGAGCTGGCCCGCCGCATAGGGTGCCGGAGCGCCCGGGCTGTCGGTCAGGCGCTGACCGGATCTCTACATTTCATCCATTGACAGACCTGCATATTTGATTTCATATTGTTTATACTGATGAGTAGCTCTCAAGAAAGTATCGGCCCTCCTCAGCAGTTCATTCGGTGAAATATTCGATGCCAGCCTTTTGATTTCATAGAACTCAACCCTTTCTGCCAGTTCGTCCTCAGCTATCATATCGATCTCATTCTCTCCTTTCCGGTCCCACCAACGGCCGATTCTCGTATATTTTCCGGATTCAGCGGCGACCCTGTGAAAATACTTTTCAAGCATCAGACCGCTGAATGTCTCATAGTCACGGTTCACGATATCCCTGAGTTTCTGATAGTTTTCGATTTCGAGGATGTAGCTGTACTTAAATATGAATCTGAACCAAAATGAGTAGAATTCGTCGTTTAAAGCATATCTCACGCTCTTGTTCGAAGTTTTTTCAAACATCGGACGCACTTTACTGATAATCTCGAAGTTAGTCTCCAGATTCGTAAGATAACCGCCGATTTCCCGTCCGATGATATCCTCTATCCCGCTTCTGGTGTTGACACCCCTTGAGATGCAGCTCAGAATCGAAAAATACACCCCATAATCCTTTCCGAACTCTTCAATCAAGTGGTTCTTCCCTTCCAAAATGAACGGTGAATTCGGACTTATGATGTAGTCTATCATTTCATGCTTTGATAAGGCCCCCTCATCAATTATCAACTGTACATATTTCGCCACACCTCCGGTGAAGGAATAAAGAGCTAACAGATCCTCTTTGGAATAATCCGGATTCGCATCAGACAGAATGGTCTTGAGAACAGAAGGACGGAATGGCCGCACTTTCAATTCCCCGGTATTTCTGCCATATAGGGGTTCTTTCTTATCCTTGAATATCTTGTTCATCATCGAATTGACAGAACCACATACCACCAGATTGATTCTTGACTGTTTTTCATATTCATCCCAGATCTTTTGCATCTCACTGAATATCGAAGGATTCACACGAAAGAACTCCGGAAACTCATCAATGAACAGTGTGAAGTGCATAGTGCAGGAAAGTTTCATAAGATATTCGAAAAGTGACGCAAAACTTTTGAAATCCACTTTTGGCATCGGTATACCCAGCGATGACTCCATCTCCTCATAAAATGTATCGCACAACTCAGATTCCGCCTTGCGTGCCACGAAGAAGTACAACACTCTTTCATTTTCATATGCTTTCCGCACGAGTGTAGTCTTTCCTGCTCTTCGTCTGCCAGTCACAATAGTAAAACGGCTGGAGCCGTTTGATAGTTCAAGAGTTTTCTTGAGATAAGCGATTTCTTCTTCCCTGTCGTA
>DCIQ01000203.1:0-8610 GCA_002317435.1 Bacteroidales bacterium UBA1722
CCCTGCGGCGGATACCGCAGATGGTGGGCATACGGGGATCGTCCCAGCCGCTTACGAAATTATTTCTCACCAGTTCGAGAAGTTTCCGCTTGCTCATCACGGTATAGGTGAGATTCAGGCGGGCGAATTCATACTGGTGGGAAGGGAATATTCCCAGCGCGTTTATGAACCAGTCATAGAGGGGACGGTGAACGTCGAATTCGAGCGTGCAGATGGAGTGAGTTATGTTCTCGATGGAATCACACTGTCCGTGGGCATAATCGTACATCGGATAGATGCACCATCTGTTTCCTGTCCGATGGTGTTCGGTATGGAGGATGCGGTACATCAGAGGATCCCGGAACATCATATTCGGATGAGCCATATCTATCTTGGCCCTCAGCACCTTCGCCCCGTCGGGGAACTCGCCGTTCTTCATCCTTTCGAACAGGTCGAGGTTCTCCTCCACGCTCCTGTCCCGCCAGGGACTGTTCTTTCCGGCTTCCTGGACAGTGCCGCGTCCGGCGCGGATCTCCTCCTGTGTCTGGTCATCGACATAAGCCAATCCTTTCCTGATGAGTTCCACGGCCCACAGGTACAGCTGGTCGAAATAATCCGAAGCATAACGTTCTTCCGCCCACTCGAATCCCAGCCACTTGATATCTTCCTTGATGGAATCCACGTACTCGGTATCCTCTTTCACCGGATTGGTATCATCGAAACGGAGATTGGTCTTCCCGCCGTATTTGCGGGCAAGTCCGAAATTCAGGCAGATGCTCTTGGCGTGTCCTATATGCAGATACCCGTTCGGTTCGGGAGGGAAACGGGTCTGGATGGCGTTATATTTGCCCTCCGAGAGATCTTTCTCTATAATCTCTTCGAGGAAATTTTTCTGAACCGGTTCTTCTGCCTGAGCGGCAGCCTTCTTCATTTCTTCCATTTGCGAATATGTATTTTATGAAACTGCTAATTTAGTAATCATTGGAAAATAACTCATATATCTTTGACAAGTTATTTCCTTATCCGGCGAATTCTTTCAGTCTGGCGATTTCCTCCGGCCAGATTGAAGGCTCGGGAGTCTCCAGAATAAAGGGAATACCGTCCAGACGGGGATCTTCCATAAGGCGCCTGAAGGGTCCGATACCTATCGTACCCATCCCCAGCGAATCATGTCTGTCCACCTTCGAGGCGAGGGGCTTGCGGGCATCGTTCAGATGCATGCCGCGGAGATATTCCAGCCCCACGATGCGGTCGAAATCCGCCCAGAGGTTATCATAACCGGCGGAGAAATCGTTTTTCCCGCCTTCGGCAATATCTGCGAACAGCACCCCGTCCCTTTCAGTCCAATCGTACCCCGCCGCGAAGGCATGGCAAGTGTCAATGCACACCCCCACCCTGGTCTTGTCCTCCACCCCGTCGATTATCTGCGCCAGATGTTCGAAGCGGAACCCGAGATTGGACCCCTGACCGGCGGTGTTCTCTATTACGGCCGTAACCCCTTCGGTCCTGGAGAGGGCTATGTTTATGGATTCGGATATCCGCGCGAGACATTCGTCCACGGATATGGCGTTCAAATGGCTTCCGGGATGAAAGTTCAGCAGATCCAGCCCCAGCTGCGCACAGCGGCTCATCTCGTCGACGAATGCCGTCCTGGACTTTTCAAGTCCTTCGGCGGCGGGGTGTCCCAGATTTATGAGGTAGCTGTCGTGGGGCAGGATGGATGCCGGAACGTATCCGAATTCCCTACATCGGATTTTGAACAGGTCGATGCTCTCCCGGGTGAGAGGAGCCGCCGACCATTGTTTCTGATTCTTGGTGAAGAGGGCGAAACCCGTAGCACCTATCTGATGAGCGTTCAGAGGAGCGTTTTCCACTCCTCCGGAAGCACTTACGTGTGCACCTATATATTTCATTTCAAAACGGCCTCCAAAGATATAACCTGATTACTGCGTCCTTCATCTATATTCCGCTGTTCTTCGGAGATGCACTCGAAAGAGTGGTAGTCCCCGGCCATGTCAAGCCATTCCTGGGCCAGATCGAATTTCTCCATCATCTCGCAGGCCACCGCCGCATTATATGCCGCATAGGCCGTCCTGCGGGCATTCCTGCCATCGGCCAGACCCATCCAGAGGGACAGAGCCTCCTGCCATTTGAACTGGGAGGCATACAGATAGGCCCGATACCATTTCCCGGTATCATAAGCCACCACCTTCCTGGACTGCTCCTTCCACTGCGGTGTGAATCCGGCGCCTATCTCCTCTCCCAGCTCCGTAAAAGCCCCCGATATGGAACCCATGACTGCGGATACGGCTCTGCTGTCCTCTACAGGTTCGTTGGAAATCAGCGACCACTGAAGATACTGGTCCACAGCGAACACTTTCTCCGAGGGTGACGTCCCGTAAAGGAGGGAGTCAAGTGAGAACAAATGCATCTTCAATGAGAAGGGGGCCAGCACGTCGGTCCTGACCGCATAGCGGGAATCGGCCGTCCCGGCCTGCTCCACCTTGAAATCCTTCACCCGAAGAGAATCGAGCACTATCACCCTGTCACTTCCGGCATTCGTCAGCAGATACTTTATATCTTCGATGTCGGACGCATCCATCTCATCCGAATAGAAAGTATATACCGGGATATCCCCCTCGCCGAGAGAGAGGTCCTTCTCCAGCTTGCCGGCCAGTCCGAAAGCCACCTTGGATGCCAGAGCACTGTCCAGAGAAGAGTTTTCAGCCATCCTGCGTTCACAGATACTGACTATGGAAGGAGGGACCCCGTGCAGATCGATCGAATATTCGCTCTTCGAGCGCACATCCATCACGACGTCACAAAGCACCGGGGAACAGGAGACGGCCCCTGAAAC
Organism: Bacteroidales bacterium UBA1722; assembly: GCA_002317435.1. Classification (GTDB taxonomy): domain Bacteria; phylum Bacteroidota; class Bacteroidia; order Bacteroidales; family UBA932; genus Minthomonas. The sequence goes on from DCIQ01000203.1 coordinate 2,837, forward strand.
CGCAAGCATCGGCAGCAATGCGCCGACTCCCGACTTGAGTGAATCGAAAAATGACATGTTCAGTTTCATTTTGGACAGACAGTTTTCAGGATATCTGCAGAAAGATCGTATTCGTCCGCGGCCACTATACGGGCATCCACGAAATTTCCGACCATTTTATGTGGCCAGCGCCCGGAAGCACGTATCAGCACTTCACCGTCCACTTCCGGAGATTCCCTGGAAGTCCTTCCCGTCCATATCCCGTCCTCCCCCGAGAAAGAATCGATGAGCACCTTCTCCACGGTCCCTATCCTCGATTCGTTATATTTCAGGGAGATACCTGCCTGCAGTTCCATAAGTCTCTCATATCGTTCCTGTTTTACCTCGGCAGGAACATCATCCTTCAGATTGGCGGCGCCCCAGGTACCCTCCTCCTCAGAATAGGTAAAAGCACCCAGACGCTCGAACCGATACTCCTCCACGAAACGGAGCAGGTCTTCGAATTCTTCTTCCCCCTCCCCCGGATGACCGACTATCATAGTGGTCCTGAGGGCGATGCCCGGCACTCTGGAACGCATCTTCTCCACCAGGGCCCTGGTCTGTGCCCCGGTCACCTGACGCCTCATCGCCTTGAGCACGGCATCACTGGAATGCTGCAGGGGAATATCCATATACTTGCATACCTTGTCCGAAGAAGCCATTATATCCAGGACATCCTCGGGAAATGAAGCCGGATAGGAGTAATGGAGACGTATCCATTCCAACCCCTTTATGTCGATAAGCCGGGACAGCAGCCCGCCCAATGCGCGTTTCCGATAGAGATCCAAGCCATACCAGGTGGTGTCCTGAGCTATCAGAAGGAGTTCCTTCACCCCTCCGTCCACCAGTTTCTCCGCCTCTTCCACCAATACTTCGACAGGCACGGAGACGTGAGGACCACGGATAGAGGGGATGGCACAGTACGAACACTTCCTGTCACATCCTTCTGAAATCTTCAGATAGGCATAATGCGCAGGGGTGGTGAGGAAGCGCCCTGTCTCCAGTTCGGGACGATACTCCACCCCGAGCACGGAGAGCATGCCCTTCAGGTCATAAGCCCCGAGGTAGGCATCCACCTCGGGTATCTCCTCCCTCAGTTCGGGCATATATCTTGCCGACAGGCAGCCCCATACCACAACCTTCTCCACGTACCCCTTCGCCTTCGCATCCACTCCCTCCAGAATGGCCTGGACGGATTCCTGCTTCGCATCCTGAATAAAACCGCAGGTATTGATTATGAGCACGTCCGCACACCCGAGGGACAAATCGGCATCCTCGGGAACGATGACCATCCCTGCATATCGCAACTGACAGATAAGATGCTCCGAATCCACCCGATTCTTGGAGCATCCCAGTGTCACCACCTGAATGCGCGTCTTACCCATCACCGGAAGGATTATTCCGATTTCTTCTCTTCAGCCTCGTCGAACATCGAGTCGGGTTCCTGCTCGGGATCCACGAAATCAAAACCGACCGTGGCCTTTATCTGATTGTACCACTGCACCACCTTCTTCATATGCGATACATAGAAGCGCTCATGGTCATATTCGGGAATCACACTTTCGAAGAAAGCGACCAACACCTTGTTGTCCGATTTGGCATCGGGAGCGTCGGATTCCTCAAGTCTCTCCTTCATCTTCAGCAGAACGCTCCGAAGGGGCATCTCTTCATCTTCCGTATATATGGAAATATCGGCGAGAGAAGTGACCTTCGCCTGGATACCGAAAGTTTTCCGGCTTCCGTTCAGCATCGATTCCGCTATGATTCCGTTCTTGGCCTGTGATACGAACTGCCACAGTCCCTGTTCTCCCGAGATGGAGAGGATTTTCTGTAAATCTGTTTTCATTTGTTCCATACTAAATGATCTTATCATGTGTAAGGAATGCGGAGGCTATTTCAGCCCCCTCTCCCTTTTTATTCTCTCGTAGGCATTCTGGATGGATTTGAATTTCTCCTCCGCCGCTTTCCTGACATCCTCCCCCAGATTGGCCACCTTGTCGGGATGATGTTTCATCGCCATGCTTCTGTAAGCCTTCTTCACATCATCATCAGATGCATCCTTCTCTATCCCGAGGATCTTATATGCATCATCGGCACCGGCACCGAACATCGCGAAAACCGAATTCATGTCGGCTTCGGTATATCCTCAGGTTACGCGCGATCCTGCGAAGCATATCCACCTCCGACGCTGACGCGGCGGAATCAGAAGCCGCCAGACCACACAGATAGTGTAGAAGCTGAAGTCTCTGGGAAGAAGGCATGTTGAGCACTATCTGCGCACATATCTCCTCCACCGGAACATCCTTCTGCAGAATCTCCCGGAGAATGCGCATCGCATCCGGAAGCGCATAGTCGCCGAAATTACGGCGTATGAACTGCTTCACATATTCCAGTTCGGAGCGCATCACCCGGCCGTCCGCTTTCATCACGGCCGCCGAGAGCACCATCAGGGAAAGCAGGAAACTGTTCCTCTGCCCGGTCCGGACAGTGCTTCCGTTCATCTGTTCCACGGACTGCGAAGAAGACATGACACCGTCCATCATGGCTCCCAGACCGAAACCCAAAATGGCTCCGAGAGGTCCTGCCACCGACCATCCCAGAACGCCCGCTATCCATTTTCCGTAACCCATATACTACATTCAAGTTTCGCACTTGCGAAATATACCACAATTTCTAATTCACCTTTTCATCCGCCGAAGAAAGAATCCGCACTATCTGAGGTATCAGGGGAGTCTTTCCATCCGACACTATGACATAATCTGAACGCTGCTCACGCCACTGGTCCGAATGCTGGTTTTCCATCCTGGCGGCCACCTCCACGGCGGAGCATCCGTCCCTCTCCATCGCCCGCCGCACCCTCAGCTCCTCGGGAGATGAGACTGTAATCACCACATCGGCCACTCCGGCGAAACACTCCTTCTCCAAAATCAGCGCCGATTCGACCAAAACCCTCCGGGCCCCTTCTGCGGCACATTTCTCCTTCCACCGGAGCAAATCCTCCAGCAGGACAGGATAAACCAGAGCCTCCAGCGCCCGAAGAGCGGACCTGTCCGAAAAGACCTTCTCCGCCAGCGCCTTCCTGTCCAGTCCGTGCTCCGTATATATCCCCTGTCCGAACACGGAGGAGAGCGATTCCTTCAGTTCGGAAGACTCCCCGTAAAGTTCCTTCACCCTGCGGTCCGTATCATAGACAGGCACTCCCATCGCCGAGAACACGCTGCGGACATAACTTTTCCCGCTCCCTATTCCTCCTGTAAGGGCCAGAGTCTTCATCTCTCCAATATCACGAACTGCACCACCGAAGGATACAGTTCAGTCAAAGACATCTCCATCCCCGACGGGAAAGAGACCTCCGGAATCACATCCGAAGTATTCGAACGGGCCAGCTTCTCATAATCCAGAAAGCAAGTCACACCTGAAAGATTCTTCTTCCCGGAAAATGGGAAAACATGCCGGCACACCACTTTCACTTCATCCGGAAGGACTATCACCTTTCTGTCTGACGGCACATTACGCACCGTCACCGGCAGTGTGACCGACTCTTCCACGTACCGCTTCACTCTCAGCGAATAGACCACCCCGGGCACGGAAACGCTTATCCCCTTGGGCGTATGGATATCCGCAACTCCCTGAACGTCGGACGACACCCCCCTTATGGAAAGATTCTCCGAATGCACGGAATTGACGGAAGCCACCAACGCCGCATTACCCGATATCAGTACACTGTCGGGGGTCACCACCGGCTCTCCCGTCATTTCATACTGAGGTTCGCATTTCAGGGAATAATTCAGTATGACAGGCACCTTCTTCACCGCGACCCTGCGGATAGGGACATATACATTCTCACTGACCACGGTTTCGACCGTAACCCGAGGGTCGAAAGCTGACACCACGTCATTCAGCACATTCTGAAGATTCACCTGAAAGACATCGGAAGACACATCCGAATGAATCAGATGCGTCCTGTCAATATCCAGTACGATGGAAGGATCCGTGAGACCGGACCTGTGGGAGATAATGTAGAAACCGCTGGCCTTCACCCTGACCATAAGCTTGTCATCCGCGAGGGCCGAATTCTCCCTGCCCTGAATATTCGTTCTGATCACCAGCCCGTAATCCAGAAACACGGAATAGTCCTGCGACAGACTGAACAGAGCCCAAAAGACCAAGGCGGCCACGGCGGACAGGAAGAGGTGATATAAACGGTTACCCCCACCGTACGTCCGTCTGCCGGATTTCAAGACACTGTCACCCTCCTTGGGAGTCATAGATGCTATTTGGTGGACTGAAGATCCGTAGTATCCCTTACCACCGAAGATTTGTCAACTCTCAGTTTTACGCCGTCCGTCACTTCTATAATCAGGAAAATTTCCTTCACTTCCACGACAGTACCGTAGATACCTCCGACCGTGACGATTCTGTCCCCTTTCTTCAGGGAGTTTCGCCAATTATTGATTTCCTTCTGCTTCTTCTGCTGGGGACGTATCATAAACAGCCACATGACTACGAATATAAGCAGCATCATCACGAGGAAAGACCAGTTTCCTCCGGTTCCGGCCGTACCTGCCGCGGCACCCTGTAAAAATAAAGTATTCATTTTTCTTGATTATTGATGTAATGAGTAGTATTCTGTTCTGTCCGGCTCAGGATTCACGGAGTCCCCGCCCCTGCTTGCAGATGACATGCTCCTGGGTAAGCCGCACGATGAGCTTGTCGAGCAGTCCGTTCACGAAAACCTTGCTGTTCTGCGTGCTGTAGAATTTGGATATCTCCACATATTCGTTTATGGTCACTTTCACAGGTATCTCCTCGAAGGCCACGGCCTCGGCAAGTCCCTGTGATATCAGAACCGTATCAGTGGCGACGAATCTCTCCGAATCCCAGTTGGGGACATTCCGGGAGATGAGCTGGAAATACTCGTCGGCATGGAGCATCGATACCGAAAGAAGCCTGAAGGCGAATTCCCTGTCGTCCTCCTTCATGAAAGTGTCCGGATAGAAAATGCGCTTCCTGGTCTTGAACATATCGATGCTTCTGAATATCACATTGATGACATAGGTCAGATCATCCATCCAATACATGGATTTCTCCTCCAGCATCTCCTCGAGCTCTTCGTTCTCATTCACTTCGTTGGCCAGAATATTGGCCACGAGTTCAGCATCCTGGGCGACAGACCTCTCGCCGGAAGACATATAATCCTGAAAATACTCCCTCTCCGATATCTGCGCCATAAGCTTGCGGACGAAACGGGTGTCGTCACCGGCCCATGACAGAGCATGTTTCTCACAGTATGTGGTGAAAACGGTGTCGTTTTCAAGATATGTCAGCAGTTTGTTCTCTATGAATTTGCGGTTGGGATTCCTCTCCGAGACGGTCGGATTGAACTTTCTGAGACCGTTTTCGATCTTGGCCTCCGCAGCCTTCCTGAGCGCGACCATCAGATTCAGCACGAAGAAATACAGCTGATGTGTACCCTGGCAGGAAAGATTCAGCTGCCTCTGGGCTTCCTGAACGGAATCAAAGCCTCCGAACATGTTACTGTAAAGGACTTTGAAAACCTTAATTCTAATCAAACGACGATTAATCATATATGTTGTAATCTATTAACAAAATAATTGTGCAAATATAGGCTTAAATCACGATTTTCTTATATCTTTGTGAAGAAATTTTATAAATCATTCAATTATGTATTCAGAAGATATTGAAAACGCAGCAGCGCAGGACCGTAATGGAGATGATGTTTTTTCAAAGCCGGT
>DCIQ01000203.1:8666-11299 GCA_002317435.1 Bacteroidales bacterium UBA1722
TACTATCTTACCATCACTGAAAGCAAGCGCAGAGTCGAAAAGGATGGCCGATTCGTATATGACAAGCATAAGATTTTCCTGTATAAAGAAGATTTCGAAAAGTTCACCGCAGGACTTGAGGAGGTCATAGACTACATAAAGGAGAGATGCCCCATCACCGAACGCACTTCCGAAGAATACGCGGAACGTTCTTCCGACGGTTCCTTCTCCGACGTAAATTTCGAAGAGCTTTAGAAACCATTGTAAAACGACTTGGAAAGACCGGAACCAGACCGGTCTTTTCGTTTTCCCGCCCACCGCTCATGAATTCAAGGAAACTCGCCGTCATCCTTCTGTCCGCCGCACTCCTGACCGGATGCACTCCGAAGGAATCCCGGCCCATAATCGCACTTACCTTCGACGACGGTCCCAACACGACCGTGACTCCGCAGGTCCTGGACCTCCTGGAACGCTATGGAGTGAAAGCGACATTCTTTCTGGAAGGACGCTTCATAGACAGCACCACCGCACCCGTAATACGGAAGGCCGTATCCCTCGGCTGTGAGATCGCCAACCACGCATTCGACCACCCGGCCATGGGAGAATATACGGACGCCGATTCCGTGCTGGCCCAGACAGCCCCCACGGACAGCCTGATCGAGGCGGTAACCGGCCGCAGACCGGCATTCTTCCGCCCGCCGTACATCTCCTCAAGCCCGCTGATGCACCGGACCGTCGGCCATACTTTCATAGCGGGACAGGGCTGCGAGGACTGGCTGCCCGAAGTCACCCCCGAAATGCGTTCCGCCCGCGTATTGGAGGCGGCCCGCGACGGACAGATAATCCTCCTGCACGACGGGGACTGGAACCAACCCACGGCGGAAGCTCTCCGGACCATCATCCCAGGACTGCTGGAGAAAGGATTCGAGCTGGTCACCGTATCGGAACTGTTCTCCCGCAAGGGAGTAACTCCCGTTCCGCACGAAGAGATAATCTACTCCCAAGTTCCGCCCGAAGAATAAACGCACGGACGATGACGAATGAAGAAAAAGCCGGACTGCTCAGGTCCCTGGCGGAAAAATACAACGACGAATCCTGGTTCCGGGGGGATCCCATAATCTTCCCGAAGAGATTTGCAGAGCGGATGCACACCGGTGAATCCACCCTCCAGGACGTCGAGACGGCGGCCGTCATCGCCGCCCATCTCGCCTGGGGAAGACGCGACATGATCCTGAGGGACTGCACACGTGCCTTCGACGAGATGGAGTGGCAGCCGCTGCGGTACATCCTCGAAGGAAGAAACCACGACCCCATGAACCCGGAATACAGGGACGGCGACACCTCCCTGCACCGGACGATAAAATGGAGCGAATTCGCCGCCATCTGCCGCAGACTGCGCATTTTCTATACCGGTATGCCTTGCGGCAATATTGCCGTAGGCGAAATATCCGCCTCTCTGGAAACTCTCTCCCCCGACGGGATGCGGGTGCGGATTTTCGGGCAGAAAAGCGACCCGAAGGCCGCGAATAAGAAAATCCACATGCTCCGCAGGTGGATGGTCCGCAGGGACGGAAAAGTGGATCTGGGACTGTGGCGCACCATCTCCCCCGACGATCTGCTCATCCCGCTGGACGTGCACGTCCACAGAAATGCGCAGCTGCTCGGGATAACGGCCCGGAAAAGCACCGACCGGGTTACGGCGGAGGAGATCACCCGCTATCTGAAAACGGTGTTCCCGTCAGACCCGACTCTGGGGGATTTCGCCCTCTTCGCGGTGACCGCAAACGGGCAGGAAGTCTGACACCTCCCCCTATTCCAGCTCACCCAGACAGAAATCCAGGTCGGAAGTCAGCTGCTCCCGGTCCATATTCCGACCGATGAACACTATCTTGATCATCCTGTCCCCGTATTTCTCGTCCCAGTCTCTCATGAAGCCGGGATCCTGAACCATCAGTTCGATAAGTTCGTTCTCCGGAGCGGCCGCATACCACAGACCGGACTCCTTTATCTGCTTCTGGACACCCGCCTGCTCGAACAGATATGACATATTCTTCTGGTCCGAGAAATAGCAGATACCCTTCGCACGGATAACGTTCGCAGGCCACTTGCGGGCCACGAAACTGTCGAATCTGTTTATGTCGAACGGACGGCGGCGGTAATATACGAACGTTCCGATGCCGTATTCCTCCACTTCACCTTCACCGTCGTGGTGGTGATGGTGGTGGTGGTGATGTCCTTCATCGTCGTGGTCGTCATCGTGGTCTTCGTGGTGCTCTTCGTGGTGCTCTTCGTGGTGTTCTTCGTGGTGGTGATGCTCGTGGGGATGTTCCCGGAGGGCCTCCTCCTCTTCCTCGTCGGTAGCCGCCCTCTCCAGTTCACGGATCCAGCCGGCGGAACCGGAGACCTGCTCATAGGAGAACATGCCCGTATTCAGGATACTGTCCAGATGCACCCTCGCCCAGTCGGTCTCGATAATCTTCGCCCCGGGCTGGAGATGTATGATTATCTGACGGATTCTTTCCCGCTCCGGTCCCGTCACATCGGAGACCTTGTTCAGCACGACTATATTGCAGAACTCTATCTGCTGAATCACGAGATTTTCGATATCCTCCTCACCGATATCCTTCCGCGTGAGACTGTCACCGCAGCCGAAC
>DCIQ01000013.1:0-546 GCA_002317435.1 Bacteroidales bacterium UBA1722
CCGCGGCGAAGCCGTGGGAGGTCCCTCCGGAAATATACTCTTCTGCGGGGCGCAGTCCCACTTGACGACACGTACTGAATGGTATGACGCAGGATTTGTTTTTCTGGTAGTATGGTCCATTCGGAACAGAATCCTTCTTGAGGAAAAGACGGAGGAAATACAATAGTTTTGACTAATTTTGCGGAATGAAATTCGAACTTCTGAAAACGGATCCGGGGAGTTGTGCGCGGCTGGGCAGGATTACTACTGACCACGGGAGCATCGATACTCCCATCTTCATGCCGGTGGGTACCATAGGCTCCGTGAAGGGTGTCTATCACAGGGATCTGGAGTCAGATATAAAAGCCGAAATCATACTCGGGAATACATATCATCTGTATCTCAGACCGGGGCTGGATATTCTCCGGCAGGCCGGAGGACTCCACAAGTTCATCCACTGGGACCGTCCCATTCTTACGGACAGCGGAGGATTCCAGGTGTTCTCTCTGGCACAGAACAGGAAACTGACGCCTGACGGCTGTACTTTCAGTTCGCATATCGACGGTT
>DCIQ01000013.1:643-4445 GCA_002317435.1 Bacteroidales bacterium UBA1722
GACCGGGAATATGCCGCCAAGTCACTGAAACTTACACAGAGTTGGCTGGAGAGATGCATAAAAAGATTTGACGGAACCGAACCTTTGTACGGATACTCCCAGACATTCTTCCCCATCATCCAGGGATGCATCTATCCCGACCTGAGGGTGAAGGCCGCCGAACACGCTCTGAAATTCGACAGGGAAGGGTATGCGATAGGGGGGCTTGCCGTAGGCGAACCCACGGAGGAGATGTATCGTATGCTGGAGGTGCTTCATCCCGTACTCCCGCAGGACCGTCCGCGCTATCTTATGGGGGTGGGCACTCCGCAGAACCTTCTGGAGGCCATCTCCCGCGGGGTGGATATGTTCGACTGCGTGATGCCTACCAGAAACGGCCGGAACGGGATGCTCTTCACCTGGGACGGGAAAATCAACATACGCAATCAGAAATGGGCGGAGGATTTCTCCCCCATCGATGAGAAAGGAACTTCTTTTGTCGACAGTTACTATTCAAAAGCGTATCTTCGCCACCTGTTCATGGCGGGGGAGATGCTGGGAGCCCAGATAGCGAGCGAGCATAATCTGGCCTTCTATCTGGATGTGGTCCGTCAGGCCCGAAGGCATATTCAGGAGGGAGATTTCGTATCCTGGAAGGAACAGGCAGTGAAGAAACTGGAAAACAGGCTATAGTCATCAACAAGTGGAAAATGAATAATCTGAGCAGGCTGAAGGTCACGATTCTGGACCGGTATATCATCAAGAAGTTCATCGGAACTTTCTTCGTGGCTCTGCTGCTTATCGTGGTCATAGTCATCATATTCGATATCAGCGAGAAGATAGATGACTTCGTCGCGAAGCAGGCACCCCTGAAAGAGATAATAGTGGACTATTATCTGTACAGTTTCATCCCGTATTTCATGAATATGTTCAGCCCTCTGTTCACGTTCATTACGGTTATCTTTTTCACGTCGAAACTGGCGGCGAACAGCGAGATAGTGGCGATTCTGGCCGGAGGCATCAGTTTCCGCCGCCTCATGTACCCCTATTTCATCTCTTCCCTCATCATCTTCCTGTTCAGCCTTACTCTGAACCTGTTCATACTTCCCACGTCCAACAAGACGAAACTTGCTTTCGAAAACAAATATGTTCACGACAAGTACTCCAATACGAACAGAAATATCCACTACCAGATAGCTGAGGGACAGTATGTATATGTGGAGTCATTCAGTACGCACAACAATACCGCCTATCGTTTCACCCTGGAGACCATAGAAGACAACGAGATGGTCTCCAAACTGTCGGCTGAATCGGCCCGGTGGGACTCCACCAGAACGGCTTGGCATTTGAAAAACTATGTCCTCAGGGATTCGCGCAGCGGGGTGGAGGTTACGGACGTGGGGTCTGTGATGGATACGGTCATAAATCTGACCGTAGATGACTTTTATCTGAAGGATGATACCGTGGAGTCGCTTGACAGGTCAGAACTGGACCAGTTCATTTCGATGCAGCAGATGAGAGGTGACTCGATGGTGAAGTATTCGTTTATGGAGAAATACAAGAGGTTTTCCATGCCGTTCTCTACATTCATCCTGACCCTCATAGGGGTGTCCCTTTCGTCGAAGAAGAAGCGGGGGGGCATAGGCATGAACCTCGGGGTGGGCATAGCCCTCAGTTTCAGTTATATCCTGTTCATGAAATTCAGTGAGATGTTCGTGGTTACGGATACTCTCACACCTTTTGTGGCTATCTGGCTGCCCAACTTCCTGTACGCCATAATCTCCGTGGTCCTGTACAGGATGGCGCCCAAGTAATCTTCCGGGTCCTGAAGAGATGCGTTACTTTCCGAAGCGGGCGTCATCCCATCCGGTGTGACATCCGGCGAGGAATTCCGGGGTGCGGAGTCTTTTCTTTCCGGCCACCTGGAGTTCCAGAATCTCTATCCGGCCATGGCCGGTCTCCACGTACAGATGCTTCTTTCCGTCACTGCTGATGTGGCCCGGACGGCCAGGCTCTTCCGCACCTTCGGATACTGCGCGGCTGGAGAAAACCTTGACATCCGTGGAACTGCCGTCCCGGAACAGGACGGTGTGTGTGGCAGGGTAGGGGCTGAGGCCTCTTATGAGATTATGTATGTCCCGAGCATCATCGTTCCAGTTTATCTCCATGGTCTCTCTGGTAATCTTCGGGGCGGGACACGGCTCTGCGGGTTCGGTCTGGGGGAGCGGGGTGACATCCCCGCCGGCGAGTGCTTCGACCGTCTTGACGGTGAGGGCGCTGCCGATGGTCATCAGGCGGTCGTAGAGCGTACCGATATTGTCTTCCGGGAGGATGGGAGTCTCTTCCTGAAACAGAATCGCACCGGTGTCGATCTTTTCATCCAGGAGGAAGGTGGTCACACCTGTGACGGTTTCGCCGTTTATTATGGCCCAGTTGATGGGTGCAGCTCCGCGGTATTTCGGGAGCAGGGAGGCGTGTAAGTTGAAGGTGCCCATAGGAGGCATGCTCCAGACCGCTTTCGGGAGCATTCTGAAAGCGACCACTACGAACATGTCTGCATTTATGCTTTCCAGTGCAGATAGAAATTCGGGATCCTTCAGAACTTCTGGTTGAAGGATCGGAATCTCCCTCCCGAGTGAAAGCACGTACTCTTTTACGGCACTGAAGTTCATCTTCAATCCCCGTCCCGAAGGTTTGTCGGGCACCGTTACGACTGCCGCTATATCGTATCCCGCTCCGATGAGGGCTTTGAGAGGCCCTGTAGCGAATTCGGGGGTACCCATGAATACTATGCGCGGTTTCTTCCCGGCGGATGTTGCTGCCATAATGGTTATTTAAAAGCTTATAATGATGTACGGGCCTTGTGATGCAGACCGGCGGTTTTTTCGTGAACTCTGGTGACGATGTCACGGGCTTTCGCGGGGTCTTTGAAAAAAGCTGCCAGACCTTTCCATATGGCCTTGAAGAATAATCCTATGGTCTTGAGGTCGAATGATTTGTCCTTCGCTGCGGCCCAGGTGAGGAATACCCCTATCGGGAAGAGCATGAAGGTGGATATGAACGCTCCCATGAACGGACTCATCTCTCCGTCCCTGGCCAATTTCTTTCCTGTGATGTCCACTATGTAGTACAGGACGAAGAATAGGGCGGATATTATTACGGGTGTCCCCAGACCACCCTTTCTGATGATGGCTCCCAAAGGTGCTCCGATGAAGAAGAAGAGCAGACAGGCCAGGGAAAGCGTGAATTTTCGGAATACTTCCAGATTTATGCGTGGCAGGATATTTATATATCTGGCTATGTCCCGGTGATAATCTTCCATACTGCTTTTGGCTGTCTTGGCCTGTCCGATGGCCATATTGACCGCATCCAGTTCATCTTTCAGGTCTTTCCAGCGGACCAGAGTGTCGATTCTGGCAGACTGGACCAGCCTTTTGTTCCTGGCCGTGTCCAACTGGGTTCCTTTCTGGAGTCCTATGTCATACATTATGCTCCTTTCGTGCTTCGTGTTGGACTGGTCGTTCAGCGCGGTGATGGAGTCTCTGTCGTGCCTCAGCCGCCCCAGTTTCATAGTCATCACCTCACTGCCGTAGCGGGCCGAGTCGGACTTCTCGAACTGGTAATTCTCCAGAGGGATTACCACGCTCTGCTCTCTGAAAGCGATTCGCTGGAGAGAGAGAGTGGTGTCATTTCTGGTGACTCTATTGTCGTTCTCGTATGTGACACCGTCGTAGAGGGTGAGTATGATGGCCTTCTGGTCAGGTGTGCCCTTTATGGTGCCGGAGTCTGCCAGAGCGACCGAGACGTTTCCTTTACCGGACGT
>DCIQ01000013.1:4517-6118 GCA_002317435.1 Bacteroidales bacterium UBA1722
GAATACCCTTCGATGCCGTTGTAGAATGTTCCGCTGGGTATTTTGATTTCCTCCTTGGTCCTGAGAATATCGGACCGGAGGGTGTATATCTTGTTGTACGAAATGGGAATCAGATTGTTCGAGATGAAGAATGCCGATACGCTGATGAATACCGCCACGTATATCAGCGGATAAAGAACTCTGTTCAGGGGGATGCCGGCGGCTTTCATCGCCAGCAGTTCGTTGTTCTCCCCCATATTGCCCAGAGTCATGATGGAAGCCAGAAGGGTCGCGAGCGGCATTGCCATAGGCAAAATCGTACACGAACCCCACCACATGAATTCGAGAATCACCCAGAAACTGAGCCCTTTTCCTGCCAGTTCATCTATGTAGAGCCAGAGGAACTGCATCACCAGAATGAACATGACGATGAAGAAGACCATGATAAATGGTCCTATGAAGGATTTAAGCAGAAATTTGTCCAGTTTCTTCAGCATCGGCGTGTTTCTTCGTTATCTGCCGGGCACTGATTTCGTCAGGAAGTCGAATGCCGCATCCAGTCCGTCGGTCTCCTTGCCGCCCGCGGTGGCGAGGAAAGGCTGTCCGCCGCCTCCGCCCTTTACGAATCTGGCGGCCTCCTTGACCTGTTTTCCGGCATTGGCGCCGGCTGCGACGAGATCGTCCGAGTACATCAGTACCAGGAACGGTTTGTGGTCGGGGGTCTCGATGGCTGCGATCATCACCGCCGAGGTGAATTCGTTATGGAGTTCGAATGCGGCATCTTTCACTATGTCGGAGGGATATGTGCCGCGGAGAGTGAATACCGTGACTCCGTTTTCTTCCTTCCGGGCGGAGACGAGTTCCTTCTTCAAGGCGTTCTTGCGTTCTTTCGCGGCGGCTTCCACGGCAGCCTTCAGTTCTGCGTTTTCTCCCACCATCTTCCTGAGACCTACCATCAGGTCGGGAGTGTTGCCGAGCATTTCGCGGGCGGTGCGGATCTGCTCCTCGAGGGAGTCCATGATCGCTTCCACGTTCTTGCCGGTGGTGGCTTCGATACGCCTGATGCCCGCAGCCACTGCGGATTCGGAGATTATTCTGAAACTTCCTATATTACCGGTGGAGGCCACGTGTGTACCTCCGCAGAGCTCGACGGAGTCACCGAATTTTATGCAGCGGACACGGTTCCCGTATTTCTCTCCGAAGAGAGCCATGGCACCTTTGGCCTTGGCTTCCTCGATCGGCAGGTCGCGGAATTCTTCTTTCGGGAAGTCGGTGCGGATGAGACGGTTCACCATCTTCTCCACTTCTTTCAGTTTTTCGGGAGATATCTTTTCGAAGTGGGAGAAGTCGAATCTGAAGTATTCCGGATTTACATACGAGCCTTTCTGTTCGATGTGCGTGCCTATGATGGTGCGCAGGGCATAGTGGAGCAGATGGGTGGCCGTATGGTTGTTCGCCGTATCCTGTCTTCTTTCGGTGTCGATGCAGGCGTGGAACAGTTCCGAGGGGTCTTCGGGGATGCGGTCGGCTATGTGAATCGGGAGATTGTTCTCCTTTATGGTGTTCAGGATGGTTATCTTCTCACCGGAATACGATGTGATGCAGCCGCTGTCACCTACCTG
>DCIQ01000013.1:6185-6405 GCA_002317435.1 Bacteroidales bacterium UBA1722
TCCTTGTTCTTGGTCTTTACGGTACGGTATCTTACGATATGCACGTCAGTCTCTGCCTGGTCGTATCCGACGAACTCCGTGCTTTCGCAGGGGATCAATTGAATCCAGTCGCCTTCTTCCTTGGCGGCCGCGTTTCTGGCGCGTTCCTTCTGCTGGAGGAGTTCTTTCTGGAATCCTTCCACATCTACGGTGAATCCGTTCTCTTTCGCGATGAGTTCGC
>DCIQ01000140.1:0-1631 GCA_002317435.1 Bacteroidales bacterium UBA1722
CTGCCTTTTTATCTCCTGTTCCGACAACTTCCCTCCGGACGACGATGCATCCAAAATTTCCTTCCTCATTTCAGGATTCGAGCACAGCATAGATACATACTCGCCCACGACCGAATGATCCTTCGCACAGTATTTGTGAAGTTGTTCCTCGACATCCATCCATTTCTCGATACCGTGCCGCTTGGTAAGATATGCTCCCAGTCCGTAGTCTCCGGCACCGCCCCTATGACGGAACGGCCACCAGTCACTTTCCATATAGTCGGCATATCTGGTCTTCAGCCCGAGACTTATGTCGAAGCCGTTACCGATGACCATCACCAGATTATACGACTCCTCTTCCGGCGTCTCCGGCTTCCTTTCCGCCAATCCGGACAACAGCCGTTCCAGACGGTCAAGCGGCTGTTCTGTATTTTCTTTCACGTTCTCCATAATCTTAACTAGTATCAAATCACCACCGAAACTCCCTCCCCGCAATAATGAACTCTGACAGCCCCACGGGTGCCGCCGAGTCCCTGGGGATGGGCGGCATCGACGACCACCACATCGAACGAACGTTCACGAAGCATCCCTTCGAACGAGCCGCTGCGCTCCCCGACCGTGAAGGTCCGGGAGGAGTCGTCCCAGGTGAAGGGTATCGTGGCATACTCGTCCCGGTCCATATAGCCATAGCCGGTTCCGTCGTCTTCGTAGAGGGTGAAGGAGCCGTCGGCACCGGCATAGACATATATGGTGACGGCGTCGGCCGGTTTCTCATCGGTCCACTGAAGCTCGGGACCGAAAGGTATTATTGCCCCGGCAGGGGCGTAAACAGGAATCTTTTCATATGGAGCATCGACGGTGGCGGTCACGCCTCCCTGCTGCGGTCTGCCGGTGAGGATGTCGTACCAGAGGGGGGATTCGGGGAAATAGAGGGTGCGGGTTACGGCCCCGGGGGCATATACCGGAGCCACCATCAGCGACGGTCCGAACATATACTGGTCCCCTATGTCCCTGACCTGCCTGTCCTGCGGGAAATCCATCACCAGCCCCCTGAGGATGGTGTAGTCGTCTGTGTACGTGGCACCGGCGAGGGAGTAGATGTACGGCAGGAGGCGGTAGCGGAGCCGGTTGTAGAACATCATCGAGCGGTATGCCGGATGGTTCTCCGGGGCGACGTTGTAGAACTCCCTGAACGGATATTGCCCGTGCGAACGGGAGATGGGGCAGAAGGAGCCGAACTGGAACCATCTGGTGTTCATCTCCTGCCAGTCCTGCATATCGGCGTCGGAGATGCCGGTGCCGAGGTATTTCTGATAGGCCGCCACGTGACGGTCCTGCACGCAGAATCCTCCGTCATCCATGGTCCAGTAGGGAACTCCGGCCATGGAGAAGTTTATCGCGGCGGGTATCTGGGCCTTCAGGTCCTCCCAGCGGGAGGCGATGTCCCCGCTCCATACGGCCGCGGAGTAGCGCTGCATCCCGGCGTAGGAGGAACGGGTCAGCAGGAACACTCTGCGGTCCGGAGCGGAACTGCGCTGCCCTTCATAGAAGCCTCTGGCATTCATCAGACCGTAGGCGTTCAGGTATTCGGTGGACGTACCCATCGCGGTGGGGTTGAACATCGCTTTCCAGTAGGGCATCACCAGGCAGTC
>DCIQ01000140.1:1791-8000 GCA_002317435.1 Bacteroidales bacterium UBA1722
CCCACCCAGTCGTGAATGTCGTCCATCACCGCCTGAGGGTAGATCCAGCCCTTTTCATCCATCTCCCTGTAGTGTTCCGTCCCGACGTAGTATTTCGGCCAGGTGGAGATCATCACGTGGACGTGGTCCTGATGGAGGGAGTCTATCATCCCCTTGGGGTCGGGGTATCTTGCGGGGTCGAATTCGAAACTCCCCCACTGGTCCTCCACCCAGTAGTTCCAGTCCTGGACGATGTTGTCGATGGGCATCCCCCTGCGGCGGAACTCCTTCACCACCCCGAGAATCTCCTCCTGAGTACGGTAACGCTCCCGGCACTGCCAGTATCCCATTGCCCATCTGGGCAATATATGCGCTTTCCCGGTAATCGTGCGGTATCCTCCGATCACCTCGTCCATATCTCCGCCCTTCACGAAATAGTAGTCTATCCCGCGGCAAAACTCGCTCCAGAAGGAGATGGTGTTCTCTTCACAGGAAGGTTTTGGAGTCAGCGCCCTCAGGGCGCAATAGGAAACGCCGCCGTCAGGCTGCCACTCGATGCGGAGAGGAGTCCGCACCCCTTTTTCCAGAGTGCACCTGAATTTGAACGTATTCGGATTCCAGGCGGTGCGCCACCTCTCCCGCATAACCTGGTCCTCCCCCACCCAAGCCTTCATGTAGCCGGCGTAGTAGAGCCGGAAGTCATATACTCCGGTCTCCGGGGCTTCGACGTATCCTTCGAACACCACATTCGCACCTTTCAGGGGGAAGTTCTCCGGGAAGAGGACATCGTTCGCCTGCTCGTTCTCCCATCCTATGAACGGTTCGGTACGGACGAGGGGCTCTCCTTCCGCGGGAGTCCAGATGCCTGTAAGCCCCCCTTCCGCTCCGTCACGGTCATAGACTCTGAAGACTTCGTTCAGCTGGCCATATTCACGGGCGTCCCCCCAGCGGCTCAGGGAGTAATTGTCCCAGAGGATGCCGTAGTTACGGGTCGATACGACGAACGGAATGGAGACCTTCGTGTTATATTGGAAAAGCTGTTCGGTGCGGTTCTTCCAGTTGAACTCATCGCTCTGGTGCTGGCCCAGACCGTAGAATGCTTCGTCCTCCGGACTGTCCCAGATCTGGCGGACCGTCCAACCGCTGTCCATATCCTTCTGAGGCTTGTAGCCGTAGTTTCCGTCGATGGTGACGGGGGTCAGCGTGCGGCTCTTTTCGGAAAGTATCGGGATGCCGGCCGTGTCGGTGAAACTTACCGCGCCCGTGCCCTTCGATACCACGGCGCGGAGGGCCGACGTCTTCAGTATCACTTCGTTTTCGGTTTCCGAGACTGTCCAGCATTTCTCGGGATAGTCGTATGCGGTCATCAGGCTCTCCTTCCGGGAGAAGTCATCCTCCGCAGTGGCGCTGACACGGATGATAGATTCGGTAACGGGTTCCAGACGCACTTTCGTGCGGCCTTCAGCGGCTTTCACGATGACTCCGTGATCGGTCTCGGTCACCTGTCCCGCACAGTTCTGCAGTATCAGAGCGGCCGGCATTATGACGCACGCCGCCAGAATTCTCAAATATGGCGATTTCATAGGCTTGGAATTACAACATAAAAATACACTCCCGCTAATTTAGTGATTCTATAAGGATTTTGTCCACGTTTTCGCGGATTTCGTGGACAAACGAGCGATACATAAGGCTTTTGTCCATAATATCGGCAAAAACGTGGACGAAATCCATGAAGTCCGGAGGGCTTGAAGGAAGTTCATCAGAAAATATACTTGCGAATCTCAACGAATCTTGATTATTTTTGTATTGACAAACCGTCTTTTTCCATCTGACATGAATAAACCGATTTATCAAACCATCATCACTTTCATCGCCATGGCACTGACCACTTCCTGCGGGATAGTCGCAGTATCCTCCACCACTGCGGATTCCGGCTCCGAAACCAAAAGCTGGGAGCAGAAGCTCTCCGAAAACTTGCCCTATCTGGGGCACCGGAACTGGATAGTCGTGGCAGACATGGCATACCCGCTGCAGTCCGGAGCAGGAATCATCACACTTTATGCAGACGAACCCTACACCGACGTAGTGGCCAAGGTGAAGAAAATGATAGACGGAGCCCCACATATATTCGCCCACATCTATAACGACACGGAACTCGGTTTCATCCGCGAAGAGGATGCCCCGGGCATAGAAAAACTGAGAAAGGAGATGAAAGCCATCTGCGGAGACGAGGCACAGAGCATGATGCACGAAGATCTCCTCTCACGTATGGATGCCGCAGGAAAGCTGTACACCGTCACCATAATCAAAACCCCGCTGACCATCCCCTACTCCACCACGTTCTTCGAACTGGACTGCGCCTACTGGGGAGCGGCCAGACAGGCTGTTCTGGACCGCGACATGGCGGAATCGGTCAAGTAATCGTTGAACAGCTTCTGACATCCCGTCGGCGGAAACACATTCATCCGCTCCCCGGAAAGATGAAACCGGACCAAAAGTGAAATTGATTTCAGAAATTCAGTAAAAAAGTAAAACCATATGACCAAAACAAGACAATTACCGGAGAACGGAAGTATGAGATACCTCTTCTCCATCGTGCTGGTGACCATCATCGGCGGACTCCTTTTCGGATATGACACGGCTGTCATCTCCGGAGCGGAACAGGCTCTCGAAAGCTGGTTCCGCAGTGCAGCTGACTTCACATATACCAAGGCGATGCACGGATTCACCGCATCCAGCGCACTTATCGGCTGTATCATCGGAAGTGCCATCTCGGGATTCCTCGCCTCCAGAATGGGACGACGGAACGCCCTGAGGCTCGCTTCCCTGCTGTTCTTCCTCTCAGCCCTGGGCTCATACGAACCGGAATTCCTCTTCTTCCCCGTCGGCACCCCTTCATGGTCAGTGCTGGTAGCCTTCAACCTCTACAGAGTTCTCGGAGGTATCGGTGTCGGCTTGGCATCCGCAGTCTGCCCCATGTATATCGCGGAAGTGGCTCCCGCCAATATGAGAGGAAGCCTCGTATCCTGGAACCAGTTCGCCATCATCTTCGGACAGCTGGTCACATATTTCGTGAATTATCTTATCAGAAATGACCTCGGTGCCACATCGGAAGCGGTTCAGGCAGCTATGGTGACCGTCGGATGGCGCCGCATGTTCCTCTCGGAGGCCATACCCGCCGCGCTCTTCGGACTCCTGCTGTTCACGGTGCCCAAGACTCCCCGCTATCTGGCCATGACAGGACATTTCGACGACTCCCTGTTCGTCCTCTCCAGAATCAACGGCCGCCAGAAGGCCATCACCATCCTCGAAGAGATCAAGGGGACTCTGGACGAGAAGAAAGAGAAGATCACAGCCTACGGCATCACCGTCCTGGTGGTCGGATGTCTTCTGAGTTTCTTCCAGCAGGCCTGCGGTATCAATGTCGCCCTCTATTATGCACCGCGCATCTTCCAGCAGATGGGTTCTTCCAGTGACGCCGCGATGGTACAGACCATAGTGATGGGTGTGGTGAACATATCGTTCACGCTCGTGGCCATCTTCACCGTGGACCGTCTGGGCCGCAAGCCCCTGCTGATTATCGGCTCCATAGGCATGACAGTCGGCATGGCCGCCCTCAGCGTGCTGAGCTTCATGAATGTCATCGGCATCACCACCCTCATTTTCATCGTCATCTACACGGCGTCCTTCATGATGAGCTGGGGTCCGGTTTGCTGGGTCATGATCAGCGAAGTATTCCCGAACACCATCCGCTCGCAGGCTACCGCCATCGCAGTGGCCATACAGTGGCTCTCGAACTTCGCCATCTCCTCCACCTTCCCGTCGCTGAGCGAATGGAGCATCGGCGGAGCCTATATCATCTACGGAGCATTCTCCCTGCTGAGCGCCCTCTTCGTCTGGAAGATGGTTCCCGAGACCAAGGGCAAGACTCTCGAACAGATGTCCGCACTCTGGAGATCCAAAAAATAATCCGCAAATCAAGCCGGCGGGGTATCACGGCCCTGCCGGCTTATCTTTCCATAAGAATCCATGTGAATCTCGAAATATATGAAATTCTCACTTATGGAGCCTCGGTACGAGGCCATGAATTACCGCCGCTGCGGCAGAAGCGGTCTTCTGATGTCTGAAATAAGCCTCGGTTTCTGGCACAATTTCGGAGGCACCGCAGATTACGGCACCTGCCGTGCCATCGTAGAGTATGCTTTCGACCACGGTGTCACCTGCTACGATCTGGCGAACAATTACGGCCCCCCGTACGGAAGCGCCGAGACCACTTTCGGAAGAATCTTCCGCGATTCACTTCAGTCCCACAGGGATGAGATGGTAATCACCACCAAGGCCGGACACGACATGTGGCCGGGGCCCTACGGAGAGTGGGGCTCCAGAAAGAGCGTCATGGCATCACTGGACCAGAGCCTGAAGAGGATGGGGCTGGATTATGTGGACATCTTCTACTCGCACAGACCCGACCCGGACACTCCCATCGAAGAGACCATGCAGGCACTCGCGGACATAGTCCGCTCCGGAAAAGCCCTGTATGCAGGCATCTCCAAATATCCTCCCGAAATGGCACAGAGAGCATACGACTATCTGAAAGAAGCCCGCACCCCGTGTCTGGTCTATCAGGGACGCTACAATATGCTGGACAGCACCCCCGAAGAGCACATATTGCCGCAGGCGGAAAAAAACGGCGTAGGATACGTAGCCTTCTCCCCTCTGGCCCAAGGCCTCCTGACTGACCGTTACCTGAACGGCATCCCCGAAGGTTCCCGAATGACCCGCAGCCGATTCCTGACCCCCGATGTCCTCACTGACGACATGCTCGCCGGACTGCGCTCCCTGAACGAAGAGGCAGCCGCCTCCGGCCTCACCCTCGCCCGATATGCCCTGAAATGGATTCTCCGCAGACCCGAAGTCACCTCCGTCATCGTGGGAGCCAGCTCGGTCGAACAGCTTGCAGACAGTCTCAAGGCTGTCCTGTAACGGATAAAACAAGCATTAAAAACAAATAACATATCGTATATGAAACGCATAATAACCGTCATCACACTGGCATGTCTCTCCTCCCTGCTCTTCGCACAGGGGACATACACACCTTCGGAAAGCAATATCGAAGCACGTAAATTCGTAAAAAACGCCCGTCTGGGCATCTTCATCCATTGGGGCGTCTATTCTATGCTGGGTGACGGCGAATGGGTGATGAACAATCAGGAAATCAATTACAAGGAATATGAGAAACTGGCCGGGGGCTTTTACCCGAGCCGTTTCTGCGCCGACGAATGGATAGCCGCGTTCAAGGATGCCGAAGCCGAATATATGACCATCACCTCCCGCCACCACGACGGCTTTTCGATGTGGCACTCCACCGTGAACCCGTACAATGTCTATGACGCCTCTCCGTTCCATCGCGATGTCATAGGCGAAATCGCCGCCGCCTGCCGCAGGCAGGACTTCAGACTGCATCTCTACTTCTCCCATCTGGACTGGTACAGGGAAGATTACTGGCCGCTGGGACGCACGGGACACGATGCCGGCCGCCCGGAGGGCGATGATGGAGACTGGGACCATTACAAGAAGTATATGGATGACATGCTCACCGAGCTCCTCACGCAATACGGCCCCATCGGATGCATCTGGTTCGACGGAGTCTGGGACAAGTGTCTGGGACACCGCGAACTGGCTGACAGCACCTGGGGACTCACGCACCAGTATGAACTGATTCACTCCCTGCAGCCGGCCTGTCTGGTGGCGGACAATCACCACATGCAGCCGTTCGAGGGAGAGGACATGCAGATATTCGAGCAGGACATTCCCGGAGAGGACCATACCGGATTCAACGACGGGCAGCAGGCGAGCACCGTCATCCCCATAGAATCGTGCATCACCATGAACGGTTCCTGGGGCTACTGCATCGGTGACAAGAACTACAAATCCATCAGCGACGTAGTGACCCTCATCGTGCGTGCGGCGGGCAAGGATGCCAACGTGCTGCTGAACATCGGCCCCCGTCCGGACGGCTGTCTCCCCGTGGAAGCAGTCACCCTTCTCCATCAGCTGGGTGATTGGATGAGAGCCTACGGCAATGAGTCCGTCAAGGGAACCTCCGGCGCCTTCTATCCCGAACAGGAATGGGGCACCCTCACCCGAAAGGACAATACCATCTATGTCCACATCCTGAAACCCGTGGATACCGTCACCCTGCCTTTCGCCAAAGTGAAAAAGGTGACCAC
>DCIQ01000041.1:0-180 GCA_002317435.1 Bacteroidales bacterium UBA1722
AATAGATGATACGTGTATTCATAAGTAGTGTTCAGAAGGAGTTTGCCGAGGAAAGGAAAGCTCTGGTCAAGTATATCCGGGAGGATGTACTTTTGTGCAAATTCTTCCAGCCGTTCATTTTTGAGGAGCTGCCGGCTATCAATTTGTCCGCTCCGGACGCATATCTGTACGAGGCTGCCC
>DCIQ01000041.1:345-7899 GCA_002317435.1 Bacteroidales bacterium UBA1722
AAAGAAGCGGCATTCATCAAAAGAGTTGAATCTCAGATTGTCAGGAAGTCTTTCACGGATTTCGATGGCTTGAGGGCGAACGTATATGCCGCCCTCGTCCGGTTCCTTGAGGAGAAGGAATATCTCCGCCTGCTACCGTGGGATGCTACAATGAGCAACGGCGCCACTCTTGCAGATCTTGACGAAAAGAAGATTTCAGACTTTGTCGCTCTTGCCAGAACAAAGCGAGGATTCAAACTGGAATACACCGGGGACAACACCTTGGAAATTCTTATTGCCCTCAACTTGGCAACGGAAGCCGGGCGTATCACTAATGCCGCCCTTCTATTGTTCGCAAAGAATCCGCAGCGATATTTTGTCAGCAGTGTGGTAAAGTGTATGGTGTTCCCGACCAACATTATGACGAAACCCATCCTGTCGCATCAAGTCTACCAAGGTACACTCTTCGAATTGGTTGATGCCGCAAAGGGTTTTGTCATGCAGCATATCGATGCAAGTGTCAGCACCAGAAATGACAGCGTAATTGCGGACGTTGAATATGAGATACCAATGGAGGCTGTTGCAGAAGCCGTGGTGAATGCCTGTGTCCACCGCTCGTACGAGAGTAACGGTTCTGTGCAGGTGATGCTCTTCAAAGACAGACTTGAGGTGTGGAACCCTGGCACTCTTCCTTACGGTATGACCACTGCCAAGTTGAAGCAGCTGCATTCTTCCGTTCCGGTGAATCCCATCCTTGCGGTTCCTGCTTTCATGGCCGGGTATATCGAACATTCCGGAACCGGCACAACAGATATAGTCAACTACTGCAAGAAGACTGGATTAAGGGAACCGGAATTTATTCAGGATGAAGATTTCAGAGTGGTGATTTGGCGTAAGGGGGCCAAAACAAATGGACCCCTATTGAATGACGCAGAAGGCGGATTTTTGACAAATGGACCCCTAAATGAACCCCAACGTGGACCCCTAAATGAACCCCAAAACCAACAAGCCGACGAATCTCAAAACGAGAAGAAAATCGAGCGATATCAGAGATACAGAAAATTAATTGAGACTCTGATTGGAAACCCGAAAATCAGCAAGCAAGAGTTGGCTGAAGTTATGGGTGTAGGGTTGTCAACCATCAAGAGAGATATCACCTCCCTGCGCGAATCTTACCGAATAGAATGGGTTGGTCATGCAAAGACTGGTCGATGGGAAGTTGAACGGCTAAAGTAGTCCGGAAGTCACCCCGCCGTGCAAGACCCTGCCGTAAGGCAAACTTCGGTCTTGCACGGCGGGGTGCCTTCCGGACCGCTTCCATAGATGATATATGATAAATGATTTTTTCTATGTATGTTTGTCATATGAAATTACTTGGAAATGTCATCTGGCTCATCTTCGGAGGTCTGCTGATAGCGCTAGAATATGCCGTCGGAGCCATCGCTGCCTGCATCACCGTCATCGGAATCCCTTTCGGACTCCAGCTTTTCAAGCTGGCAGCCCTCTCGCTGGTCCCTTTCGGACAGGAACACGAACCCGACCCACAGGCACCCGGATGTATTTGTCTTATATTCAACATCATCTGGATCTTTACCGGAGGTATCATCGTCAGTCTTACCCATCTGGTATACGGGGCACTGCTATGCATCACCATAATAGGCATCCCCTTCGGAATGCAGCATTTCAAACTGATGGGACTGGCCTTCCACCCTTTTGGACAGAGACTCAGATAATCCACGTCGAATCATTATAACCAATATCAATTCAATGAAAAAATTATCAATCATTTTAATGGCCGCAGCCATGGCTTTCAGCTGCTGCGGCGGTCAGCAGAGCACTTGTGAGTGCTGCTCCTGCCAGAATGAATTTTCAAAGAAACTTCCCGTAGGCGTCCAGCTCTACAGCGTCCGCACAAATCTGGAAAAAGACTTCTACGGAACTCTCAAGGCCGTAAAGGAAATGGGATATGCCGGTGTGGAATTCTATGGCGAATATTATGGAAACACTCCCGTTCAGGTAAAGCGCTGGTGTACCGAACTGGGTCTCATTCCCTTCTCGAACCACGTTCCCTTCCAATCGATGATCGACAATATCGACAAGGTGATAGAAGAGAACACCATCCTCGGCGTACAGTATATAGTCTTCCCCTATATGGATGAAGCCAGCCGTCCCGGCATCGACCCCGAACAGTTCGCCAAGACCGTGGCCGTCATCGGTGAAGTGGGAGCCAAGGTGAAAGAAGCAGGTTTCCAGCTCCTTTATCACAATCACGATTTCGAATTCGTGACACTGGCGGACGGGACCGTAGGATATGACTACATATTCTCATCGAATGACCGTTCGAACCTCCAGAACGAACTGGATATCTGCTGGTCAAATTATGCCGGTTTCGACCCCGCCGAAGAACTGACCAAGTATGCAGGCGGCATCCCTGTGGTTCACCTGAAAGACTACTGTCTGGAAGGGACACTGAACAGCGCTCCCTATGCCCTCATCGGCATCAGCACCGACAACTCGATGAAAGACGAGAACGGCTGGTTCGAATACCGCCCCCTCGGAATGGGTCAGGTGGATGTACCCGCAGCCATCAAAGCAGCCATCGCCGGCGGCGCCCAGTGGCTCTGCGTAGAGCAGGATGAGCCTTGCGAAGGTCTCACCAGACTCGAAGGCATCGCCAAGAGCGTGGAATACCTCCGCTCTCTGGACCTGATGTAAACCACCGGACCGCCCGACAAATGAAAATCCCGGAATCTGCGAAGGTCCCGGGATTTTTCATATTGCCCTTCGGGCAATAATTACATACTCAACTTCTTATACCCTTCATAACGCATGCGGGCGAACTCCTCGGTCTTGGCGAAAAGTTCCGCCGCGGCTTCGGGGAAGGTCTTCAGGAGGGAAGCATAGCGCACCTCACCGCGGATGAAGTCCTGGAACTTGGTCCAGTCGGGCTCCTTCGAATCCAGGGTAAACGGGTTCTTCCCGGCCTCGGCGGCAGCAGGGTTGAATCTGTAGAGATGCCAGTATCCGCACTCTACAGCGCTCTTCTCCTCTTTCTGGGAGTGTCCCATACCGGCCTTCAGACCATGATTGATACAAGGTGCATAGGCGATTATGAGTGAAGGACCGTCATAGGCCTCGGCTTCCTTGATGGCATTGAAGAACTGGTTCTGGTTCGAACCTACGGCCACCTGAGCCACATATACATAACCGTAACTCATGGCCATCATCCCGAGGTCTTTCTTGCGCACCCTCTTGCCGGAAGAGGCGAACTTGGCGACAGCACCTGCAGGGGTAGCCTTCGATGACTGTCCTCCCGTATTCGAGTAAACTTCGGTATCGATAACCATTACATTCACGTTCTCACCGGAAGCGAGGACATGGTCCAGTCCGCCGTATCCGATATCATAACCCCAACCGTCGCCACCGAAGATCCACTGTGAACGGGCTGCTATATAATCCTTATATTTGAGCAGGGCCTTGCAGGTATCACATCCGCAGGCTTCCATCATAGGAACGATGGCATCAGCCACTTCGCGGGTGATGGCGGCGTCACCTCTGTTAGAGAGCCATTTCTCGAACTGCTCCTTCAGTTCGGAAGAGCACTTGGTGCACTCCAGACCCTTTCTCATCAGATTGGCCACGGTATCACGCATACGCTCCGTACCTACTCTCATACCGAGACCGAACTCGGCGGCATCCTCGAAAAGCGAGTTGTCCCAAGCGGGACCGCGGCCGTTACGATCCTTGCAGTAAGGAGAAGCAGGGAACGAACCGCTATAAATAGAGGTACATCCGGTAGCGTTGGCTATCATCATCCTGTCTCCGAAGAGCTGGGTGATGGTCTTGATATAAGGAGTCTCGCCGCAGCCGGCACAGGCACCAGAGAATTCGAACAGAGGCTGTGCGAACTGTGAATTCTTCACGTTGGCAGCCTTGGGAACCACATTGTCACGATACCCCACAGACGCGTGCAGATAATCGAAGTTGGCCTGTTCATGTGTCTGGGATTCGAGGGTGTTCATCACGAGAGCCTTATCCTTCGCCAGACATACGTCCACACAGTTACCGCATCCGGTACAGTCCATAGGAGATACCTGTATAACGAAACGGTAGTCCTTCAGCTGGGCCTTGCCCTGAGCGTTCTTGATCTCTTTGGGTGCTTTCGAGAGTTCTTCTTCAGTGGCGAGGAAAGGACGGATGGCTGCGTGAGGGCAGGTGTAGGCACACTGGTTACACTGGATACATTTCTCGGGATCCCAGGAAGGCACGTGGGAAGCCACACCGCGCTTTTCATAAGCCGCCGTACCGGCAGGGATGGTGCCGTCAGCGAATTCACCGGTAAAGGCACTTACAGGAATATCGTTTCCGTTCTGTGCGTTCACCACGTCAGCCACATTGCGCACCCACTCGGGAGCGAGACGGTCGAAACTGGCAGGACGGAATTTGGTATGGATCGAAGCCCATTCCGCGGGAACGGGAACCTCTTCATATTCGGCACCGCGGTCCACGGCGGCATAGTTCATGCTGACCACCTTCTCACCCTTCTTTCCATAACTCTTGTCGATGGCCTTCTTCATATATGCCACTGCATCCTCGAAAGGAATGATACCCGTGATTTTGAAGAATGCGGACTGGAGGATGGTGTTGGTTCTGTTACCCAGACCTATTTCCTCGGCGATCTTCGTGGCATTTATCACATAGAACTTCAGGTTCTTCTCCGCAACGATCTGCTTGATGTTGTCAGGAACTCTCTTCAGAGTCTCCTCGACGGACCAGAGACTGTTCAGCAGGAAAGTACCGTTCTTCTTGATACCCTTCAGAACATCGTATTTCTGCAGATACGAAGGAACGTGGCAGGCCACGAAGTCAGGGGTGGATACCAGATAGGGAGATGTTATCTTCTCGTCACCGAATCTCAGGTGCGAGCAGGTATATCCGCCGGATTTCTTCGAATCATAGTCGAAATAGCCCTGACAATATTTCGGGGTATGCGAACCGATGATTTTTATGGTGTTCTTGTTGGCACCTACGGTACCGTCGGAACCCAGACCATAGAACTTGCATTCATAAGTGCCCTTCTTCGCCAATGAGAACTCTTCGACAGCCGGAAGGGACTTGAATGTAACGTCATCGGTGATACCGATGGTGAAATCAGCCTTGGGCTTCTTCTGGTCCAGATTCTGGAATACGGAAAGGATCTGTGCGGGGGTGGTGTCTTTCGAAGAGAGACCGTAACGGCCGCCGATTATATAAGGAGCCTCCTCGCCCATATCGGCGAGAGTGGCCTTGACATCCAGATAGAGGGGTTCTCCCACAGAACCGGGTTCCTTACATCTGTCCAGCACAGCGATTCTCTTCACGCTCTTGGGAAGAACGCGGAGGAAGTACTTGGCTGAGAAGGGACGGTACAGACGGACTGTGATGACACCGACCTTCTGTCCCTGAGCCGTCAGCATATCCACCACTTCGCGGACCGTCTCACATACGGAACCCATGGCGATGACGATGTTTTTCGCATCGGGAGCACCGTAATATTCGAAAGGCAGATAATGACGTCCCGTCAATTCGCTGATCTCGCCCATATATCTGGCCACTATGTCAGGGACTGCATCGTAGTACGTATTGCACGCCTCGCGTGCCTGGAAATATACGTCTCCGTTCTGGGCGGTACCTCTGGTCACCGGGGAATTGGGATTCAGGGCACGGCGGCGGAAAGCGTCAAGCGCCTTGTCGCTGATCATCGTCTTCAGAGCCTCGGGGTCCAGCTTCTCTATTTTCTGTATCTCGTGGGAGGTGCGGAATCCGTCGAAGAAATGAACGAAGGGCACACTCGATTTGATGGCGGAAAGATGGGCCACAGCTGCCAGATCGTGGGCTTCCTGCACACTGGCGGATGCCAGCATCGCAAATCCTGCCTGACGGCAAGCCATCACGTCCTGATGGTCTCCGAAGATGGAGAGGGCCTGTGCGGCGATGGAACGGGCTGTAACGTGGAATACTGCAGGAAGGAGTTCTCCGGCGATCTTATACATGTTGGGGATCATCAGCAGAAGCCCCTGTGAAGCCGTGAACGTAGTGGTCAGCGCACCGGCCTGAAGCGAACCGTGGACAGCACCTGCCGCACCTGCCTCGCTCTGCATTTCAATTACCTTTACTGTCTCTCCGAAGAGGTTCTTCTCTCCGTTGGCCGACCATTCATCCACACTCTCCGCCATGGGAGAAGAAGGGGTGATGGGATAGATGGCAGCCTGTTCGCTGAACCAATAGGCGACCTGTGCGGCAGCAGTATTACCGTCACAGGTCATAAACACTTTCTCTTTAGCCATATATTTCAATATTTATATGTTATTAATATTATTCCGATAACGTATATCCTTCCGGAGTCATCTCCAGCAGAGGAAACTCATACTCCTTCGTGCATCTCTTGATCAGTCCCCTGAGCACCTCTCCGGGTCCGAGTTCCACGAATCTCACGGCACCGTCGGCACACATGTTGGCCACGATGGCCGTCCATCTCACAGGAGACGTCAGCTGCATGAGGAGATTCTCCTTTATCTCGTCGGGAGAAGTGTGTGGCTTCGCATCCACATTCTGGTAAACGGGACATACCGGCTCCACTATTCGGGTAGCCTTTATCGCCTCGGCAAGCTCCTTTCCGGCCGGTTCCATAAAAGGGGAATGGAACGCCCCGCCCACCTTGAGCGGGAGGGCACGCTTGGCTCCCGCCTCCACGCAGACTTTACAGGCAGCCTGAACGGCTTCCAGGGAACCGGATATCACCACCTGACCGGGACTGTTGAAATTGGCGGGCACGACGACACCGTCGATACCACCGCATATTTCCTCGACCTTCTCATCGGGAAGATTTATTATGGCAGCCATAGTCGAAGGGGTCTTCTCACACGCCTTCTGCATAGCGAAGGCACGTGCCGAGACCAGACGCAGTCCGTCCTCAAAACTCATCGCCCCGGCGGCCACCAGAGCAGAGAATTCTCCCAGGGAGTGACCTGCCACCATATCCGGATGGAAATCCTTCACTACTGCGGCACACCCCACTGAATGCAAGAATACCGCAGGCTGGGTGACCTTGGTCTGCCGGAGGGCGTCTTCGTCTTCTCCGAACATTATATCAGTAATGCTGAAACCGAGTATATCATTCGCACGGGAATACATCTCCCTCACCCGGGGAAATGCGTCATATATATCCCGGGCCATTCCCGGCTTCTGTGCCCCCTGTCCGGGGAATACGTATGCTGTCTTCATTTTTTCGGAACTCATTTCAGAACCCATCTCACGCGATAACAAATTAGTGCATGCAAATATAAGAATAATCTAAATATTGTTTCGGATGAATGACACTTACGAAGGAGTTTATCCTATGGACAGACGGATGACCGATTACGACTGACGGACGACTTCGTAGCCGATCTTTCCGGCGAAGGCGATGAGGGCATCCTTGATATCACCGATGACGGTGACGTGATGCCAGTTGTACCAGTTGCGGGACATCAGGTGGAAGTCTCCCGTGACTTCAGAGATAATCTTGGTGCGGCAGGCGCGGTCATCTTTTGAATT
>DCIQ01000041.1:7965-14159 GCA_002317435.1 Bacteroidales bacterium UBA1722
AATGAAGTCTCGGGATAGCCTGTAGGTGCGATAGTCCTGACGGATGCTCCGTTGTGGTCCTCTGAATGGGTGAGAATCTCGAAGCGTGAATCAGGACCTTCCGGTCCGAAAAACTTCGTTGTGCAGACGCAGTGGGCATAGATGATAGAGCGCGAAGAGTAGTCCAACACGGGATCTGACATATAGCCTGTCCTGGAACCCTTGGTGATGGTCTTGGCGATGAGCATCGAAGAAGTACCGTTGAATTCGTTTTCACATACTCCCATCAGACCTTCGTTCTGCAGTTCCATGAAACCGAGGCAGGGATAGTGAGGGATGTGGCCGCCGTAGGCTGCGCCGAGGCAGTTTACCGTGATGGCGTCGGCCCCATATTTCTCCAGAAGGTCCTTCATGGCTATATATACGCGTGCGCTTCCCTCTATCTCCGCGTCAGAGACATCGTGTATCGCGATGGAATCATTCTTCCATTTGGCGGCTATGACCGCTGCCTTCCTGACATCGGCATTTTTCGTCGCAGCGTTAATCTCGTCATAGGAGACGAATATGGTCTCTATGCCGAAATGCTCTTTCACCAGTTCCGCATCCACTGTATTCAGAGAGTCGGAGACTGAAATCATCTTCATCTTCGAAAGTGCTGCCAGCGTCTCTTCGGGCGTGAGGCATGCGGGCTTGTCCTCCCTGACAGGAAATTTGTTCTCCTTCGGTATTATCTCATCGATGATGCGGAGAGCCTCTTTCCTGTATGCCTTGACTCCGCCCTTCTTCACCAGGGAGAATGCGGACGACACGCGGACGACATCGTCAAAATTCAGAGTCGCGACAGATGCGTAGTTGGGTTCGTCGCAGAGAAATCTGTTTCTGGTAAGCCAGCCGCCGTCACCTCCATAGGGAAACGAAGTATAGAGGACAGGCTTTTGGGATTCAGTCAGAGCTACGATGCCTCCGTTCCAGCAGTTCATCTGCACGCAGACGTATCCTGCGATTCCTTCCTTTTCATCAAGCTTCAGCATCTGGCGGACCTGTTCGTCGCCATCGGCCTTGGCAGGGATGAATTCCACGTCAGGCACACCTGCATTGAGTTTCCTGACCATATCTATCATATCGGGACGGAAGTCGTATCCGATGTTGGGCCAGTCGGGGACGTTCTGGACATCGGCGGGATGTGAAAGGAAATAAACCCTTACTTTTATCGAAGCATTCTTTCCTGCGGCACCTGTTCTTTCGGGATCCGGATGGCCTGCGAAGGCATAAGGGACAGGGGCCACAGCCGCTGCACCGGCGAGGGCGCCCATCTTACAAATAAAATCTCTTCTTTCCATATATTTATTTACCATTATTGCGAGCCTGTGCCATGAAAGAGAGTGATTCTCTGCAGCGGTCGGTTATGGCATTCCAGTCACCGGAGGCGATTTCATCCTTCGGGAACAGTTTAGAACCCATGCCTACGGCGGCGACACCTGCTTTCGCCCACTCCGACAGATTCTCACGGGTAGGCTCCACGGCACCTGTGACCATCAGCATCGTCCACGGCATGGGGGCGAGGACATTTTTCACGAAAGAAGGTCCCCCGACATCACCTGCCGGGAAAATCTTTATCAGTTCACATCCGGCTTCCTGAGCGAAGCCTATCTCCGAAACGGTCCCGCATCCGGGAGCATAGGGAACACACCTGCGGTGGCACACCTTCGCCACATCGGGGTTGAAGAGAGGACCCACTATGAAATCCGCTCCCATCTGGATATACAGCGAAGCCGTCCCGGCATCCACTATGGAGCCTGCACCGAGAACCAGCTCCGGACACTCCCGACGGGCGAACTTCATCAGTTCACCGAACACTTCGTGGGCGAAATCCCCCCTGTTCGTGAATTCGAAAGCGCGGACTCCTCCGTCATAACACGCTTTGAGCACATTCTTCGACACTTCGATATCCCTGTGACAGAAGACGGGAACCATCCCTGTGGTGCGGATAACCGACAGTGCACTGATCTTGTCAAACTTGGCCATAATACTGATATTATCTGCTGACACGTCCCGAAGCATCACCTTTCATAAGGTTCTCCACCTCCGCGACCGTCACTTGGTTGAAATCTCCGAATACCGTATGTTTCAGGCAGGAAGCCGCCACGGCGAAATCCAGGGCCTTACGGTCATCGCCCGGATAACTCAGGAAGCCATAGATGAGACCGCCCATAAAAGAATCACCTCCACCGACACGGTCTACGATATGGGTGATGTCATAACGCTTCGACTGATACAGCACCGAGCCGTCGTACAATACTCCGCCCCATGTATTATGGTTCGCATTGATGGAGCCCCGAAGTGTTATTATAACCTTCCGGGCACGGGTAAACCTCGCCATCAGCTGCTCCGCCACACTGCGGAACCGCGCCTGGTCTATCTCTCCGGCAGTGCCGTTCACATCGAATCCTTCCGGCTTTATGCCGAACACTTTCTCGGCATCTTCTTCATTACCCAGGATTATATCGCACCCTTCCACCAGCGAAGGCATCACTTCGGATGCTTTCTTCCCATATTTCCAGAGGTTTTTACGGAAATTAAGGTCACAGGATACGGTGATTCCCATCCTGTTCGCCACCTGTACCGCTTCTAGGCAGGCATCAGCGGCACCCTGACTGAGAGCCGGTGTGATACCCGTCCAATGGAACCATTCCGCTCCCTTGAAAACTTCCTCCCAGTCGACCATCCCCGGACGGATATCGGCGATAGACGAATGTGCACGGTCATAGACCACCTTGCTGGGGCGGGCCACAGCCCCAGTCTCGAGAAAATAGATACCCAGCCGCTCCCCGCCGAAGATGCAGTGCCGAGTATCGACCCCATAGGAGTGAAGGTCCCGGATACACGCCTTCGCGATGTCATTTTCCGGAAAACGGGTCACGAATTCCGCATCGATTCCATAATTGGCCAGGGAGACGGCGACATTGGCTTCGCCTCCGCCGAACGTGGCATCAAACTGACGGGCCTGCGAGAACCTGAGATACCCGGGAGTGGAGAGACGCAGCATTATCTCTCCGAAAGTAACGACTCTTGACATATTATAACTTTCTGAATCAGAAATCAAAACACTGGACCATCGGACGCCCCACCCATACCTGGGGCTGCTGCAGTCTGAACAGGGCCGCTATGGTCGCCGCCACGTCATACTGCATCATGCTCTCGGTGAATTCGCCGCCCCGGCGGATTCCCTTGCCGGCTATCACGAAAGGGGTTTCATATTCGGGAGGCGTGATGCCGCCATGTCCTTTCTCTATCCCGCCGTGATCGGAAGTGACTATGATGGTGGTATTCTCCCATATGCCGGCATCCTTCACAGCCTGCAGGATACGGGCGACCTCACCGTCCAGAAATCTCAATTCCCTATGATATGACTCAGTGTCCCAGCCGTCGCCATGTCCTTCACAGTCCGGATGGTCATAAATAATGGTGAAGAGCGTCGGTTTCTTCTCCTTGATGTACGAGATGGCCTTATCTGTAATATCCGTGGGGACAGTTTCATCCGCATGCTCATAGTAGTCCACCGCCACGGAATCGATGAGGCAGTGAATAGTGTTCCATTCATACACGGCGCCTATCACGCTTTCCGGACGCTGGGCCTTCAGTTCTGAATTGATGGTGGGGAAGATGCCGTGTTCGTTGACTACTCTGGAAGGAAGTTCCGGAACCTCGGATCCCCAATTGGTATAACCGGTAAGTTCCGTACCCGCTCCCATGAACATCGATGCCCAGTTGATGGCGCTCGAAGTCTTGAAAACGCTGCGTTTTTCCAATGTCCAGCACCCCTCATCCATAAGGGCGCTGATGGTCGGAAGTTCAGATCTGTCGAAATAAGTGCCCGACATACCGTCAAGTCCGATAAGGATTACGTGTTCCGTATGAGGCTTGTCGGTCCCGCAGCAGGAAACGGCGGACAGGAGCACGGCTGCCGCGATAAAGAGTCTGAGATTATTTTTCATCGTAAATAGTACTGATTTGTCTGAATCGTAAAGATAATTCAAATTCCGTTATGGATGCCTATTCATTTCTGTTTCTCGGTGAGATATTTCCAGTAACGGACGGGCAGGTCCTTCCGATGTTTGCGGGGATTCAGCCTCTCGGGGATGCAGATATGATGAAAATAGGCCTTCCACATATTCTGAAGCAGTTTTTCGTCGGGAGATATATGCTCCGCATCCAGCAGTCCGGTACGGAGGAATTCCTCCTCACTGCCGAAGGTGATTTCCTGCACTTCGTGCAAGTCATAATGGAACCCGTACCCCCGGTGCACGTCGTATATCACCCAGCGCTGGTCCCGGAAACGGTCCCGGAAGTGGGATATTGCCAAAGGCAATACATTATGCTTGGGGTCGAAGGGAGCGAAGTACGTCCCGTCAGCGGCCTTCTGGAACCGCACGAACATCCTCATCCTCTCGGCTTCGTAGGTCACCTGACGGTACACCCTGCTCATGCGCTTGACATCCGCATCGGCGAAATTCACCTCGATGCTCCCCTCCCCATATTCGAAAACCTTCCTGATATACCGGAAGATGAGCTCGTCCACTTCGGGCTCTCCGTCAGCCAGGAAACAGAGGGACACCTGCTCCAGCGCCTCCCCGGAGAGTTTCTTCCGAAGCCCGTTCCACACCCTCTCCGCCTTCTCCCGCTCGGTGACCACGTGGTAGAGCGAGTCATATAAAAGCGGCAGGTCATCACCCTCCACCGACAGTTTGTCGGGAAACCGGCGGGAGGACCAGGCATCGAACACACAGGTCAGCAGTCCTTCGAAAGTATTGTCATAGGTATAGATAATCATGGTCAGGGCAGCAGTAGCGGGGACGAAGGTCTTGCGGAGCCGATTACAGGTGTTCCGACATCCGTCCTCCCGGAGGACGGTGCGGTCTCTTCACCGGCGAACGGAATTTCCAGCTGGGCAGGGTCATATTTCCTGTATGCAGGAGCCGTCAGAAGGGCCTTCACATTCTCCGGCTTGAGTTCCTGGACAGTTTCCTTCATGGGAAGTTCGCGGCAGGTTATGAAATATTTCGCCTTCTTCATCACCACACCGATTTTCTTAAGGTCAGAGGCTGTCAGGGTGCCGTAGCGGCGGGAGGCCACTATCTGCTGCGCCGAACGGACCCCCACACCGGGAATTCTGAGAATCATCCCGTATTCCGCCCTGTTGACGTCCACCGGGAAAAACTCGGGATGACGCAGGGCCCAGGAGAGCTTCGGATCCACCTCCAGGTCCAGATTCGGGAAGGAATCATCCACTATCTCATTCACTCCGAACCCATAGAAACGCAACAGCCAGTCCGCCTGATATAGACGGTTCTCCCGAACCAGAGGGGGCTGCCTGAGCACCGGCAGACGCCTGTCGTATGTGTTCACCGAGACATAACCGGAATAATACACACGCCGGATGGTGGGCCGCTTGTAAAGGGCGGAAGAGAGGCGGAGAATCACCTTGTCCGAATCGGGGGAGGCTCCCACTATCATCTGGGTGCTCTGGCCGGCAGGGACGAACCGCGGGGCATGACGATATCGGCTGTGGTCCTCCTTGTTCTCCAGAATCCCCTGATTGATGTATTTCATCGGCATATAGACACTCTCGTGATCTCTTCTCCGGAGCCAGCATCTTCAGATGCATCTCATCCGGAATCTCCAGATTCACGCTCATCCTGTCGGCATACAGTCCGGCCTGACGCACCAGTTCGGCGCTGGAACCGGGAATACTCTTCAAATGGATGTATCCGTTGAATTTGTGGACGGTCCTCAGGTCCCTGGCCACAGCCACCAGACGTTCCATGGTATAATCCGGATTCCTTACCACACCCGAACTGAGGAAAAGCCCTTCGATATAATTCCGGCGGTAGAACTCCATAGTAAGGTCCACCAGTTCGGACACGGAGAAGGTCGCCCGCGGGATGTCATTGGTCCTGCGGTTTATGCAGTAGGCACAGTCATAGATGCAGTGATTTGTCAGCACCACCTTCAGCAGGGAGATGCACCGGCCGTCCTCAGCGAAGCTGTGACAGACTCCCATTCCACCCACAGTGCTTCCCAGATACCCGTCCTTCCCCTTGCGCACGGTCCCGCTCGACGAGCACGACACGTCATACTTCGCCGAATCCGCCAGTATCTTCAGTTTCTCCAGGGTCCGTTCATTCATACTGCGAAGGTATCAAAAATCCATTGAC
>DCIQ01000041.1:14329-16059 GCA_002317435.1 Bacteroidales bacterium UBA1722
TCGTGTCGGAGTCATCACAGGTGGTGAATCCGTATGTATTCCGTAAAAATACGGACTGCGTGTTCCTACGTTGAGGTATGCCGTTTGCCGGGCGGCTTCTTCATCAATGAATCGGAAAGAATCATAAAAACAGATATGAAGACAGAAAAAATCAAACAATTCTACGAAAGCCCTGACATAAGGGCATATGAGATGCAGATTCATACAGTAATCTGCCAATCAGGTAATTTAGGTGAAATGGAACATGGCGATGGCTCATGGCTGACAGAATAACGGAGGAGTACTTTATGAAGAGAATATTACTTATGGCAGCTGCGTGTGCAGCGATTATCGGATGCGACAAAACCGATGACACTGCCATTCCGGATTCGGGAAAAGGAAAAATCATCATCAGTGCATCAGTCGCCACCGGTGACACCAAAGTCCTGCCGGATGACCCGACAGCGGAAAGGGTTACTTTCACTTGGGAAGCGGGAGATACGGTCATTCTGAAAAACGCAACGGGAAAAGAGGTATTCACCATAATCCCCGAATCCATAAATGGCGCTCACGCTGATTTCGAGGGAACTCCCCTCACCGACATGAGCACCTATGATGTGTATAATTACGACCCTGACGAACTGGACGCGACACACGAACTGAAAGTGCAGTATATGGAAAACTCTTTCAGGCCCTTCGCATACGGTACCGGGAATAACGGCGGATTTACACTTGATGATATTTTCCCTGTCCTTCACTTCGGAATTTTCTCCAATGACGATTTCACTCTCAGCAGCATCACGTATCATTGGAACCCGAATATTTCCGGTGTCAGCTCCTATGGCACTATATTTCAAGTGCCGAGCATCGCACTTGATGAATCTCCACTGGATATCTATCTGCCCGTATGTGGTGTCGGCGATGGCTTCACACTGAGTTTCTGTCTAAACAGCACTGCCGATGTCTATATAGGAGAAACTGACAAGACGCTGCCGGATACCGTAAATATGGATTTGTCGAAGTCTATGAACAAAATAATCACCTTCGATCTCCCGCTCAGATTTGAAGTGCACTCGACATGCCTTGCCTCCGGAACGAAAATCACTATGGCCGACGGGACTCTCAAAAACATTGAAGATATCGTCTCCGGTGATCAGGTACGCACATTCGACCATGAGGCGGGGTCAGTCTCCTCTTCTGAAATCTGCCTGACATATAAGGGAGGCTCCAAGGCCAGACCCCTGAATCTTCTCTTCGCCAGCGGCAGGACCCTGTCCATCGTCGGAACCCATGACCTTCTGTTCGAAGGCACACGCAAATACGTACGCATCGACTGCCATAATGTGTCGGCATATGTGGGGAAAGGGTTCTGGAATGCAGAAACAGGCATTTGGGATGAACTCACCGGTTACGAAGTCGGCACGGAACCGGCCGATTACTACTGTATCTATTCCGCATGCCACCTGAACTGCATTGCAGAAGGTATGCTGACCGTCCCCGATGATGTCGACCACAGCCTCAACATCTATGAACTTGATGCGAATCTGAAGGCGGACCCCGCGCAGCTGGCGGAAGACATCACTACGTATGGCCTATGTGATATCACCGCCGAATACCCGGAATACATCAAATATAAGGATTTGATGGAAGCCCTTCAGTGCAAGTATGTGAACATCGCCTTAGGCAAGGGTATCATAACCAAACAAGATATTGAACAGATGCACAGATACTGGGATAACCTGTAAGAGGCC
>DCIQ01000041.1:16230-17134 GCA_002317435.1 Bacteroidales bacterium UBA1722
GAGATGTCGCTGACCATCTGATGGATGGATGACATTTCAGAAGCCGGAAGCGCACCGCGCTCGATGTCTTCTCCTATGACACTGCAGAGGATGCGGCGGAAATATTCGTGGCGGGGATAGGATATGAAGCTGCGGGAGTCGGTGAGCATCCCCACGAAACGGCTGAGCAGACCCAGCACGGAGAGGGTGTTCATCTGCTTCCTCATGCCGTATTCCTGATCCAGAAACCACCAGCCGGAGCCCAGCTGCATCTTCCCCGGAACGGTGCCGTCATTGAAATTATACGCCATCGTGGCCAGTACTTCGAAGTCGCGGGGATTCAGACAGTAAAGTATGGTCTTGGCCAGATGTCCGGAAGTGGCCAGCCTGTCCAGGAACTTATTCCCTGCGGCGGCACAGCTGAGGTCATGAATCGAATCGTATCCGGTATCGGGTCCCAGAAGATTCATCATCCCTGTATTGTTGTTCCGGATGGCCCCTACGTGGAACTGCTGCGTCCAGCCGCTATCGGCATCCATCACCCCGAAATCGTAGAGCATGGCACTGCGGAATTTCATTATTTCCGGGACCGCAGGAGAATACCCGGAAAGAACTTTTCTGAAGATGGCGTCGATCTCCCCGTCGGTATAATCCTCCGCATAGAACGTATCCAGTCCGTGGTCGGAAAGGCGGCATCCCATCGAGGCGAAGAATTCGTGGCGGATGCGAAGTGCTTCGAGCAGGTCTTCGTAACTGTCTATGGGCACTCCCGCCGCAGAGGAGAGCCGCCCGATGTATTCCCTGTATGCCGCAGGAGCCTCTATCGCCATCGCCTTGTCCGGACGCCAGGTGGGAAGGACCTTGACTCCGAAAGGATGTTCCCGCACATATTTGTGATGCTCCAGCGAATCGGCCGGATCATCCG
>DCIQ01000064.1:0-6293 GCA_002317435.1 Bacteroidales bacterium UBA1722
GACTTTCCTGCATTGGATGCATACATACCCATCAGGTACTCATAAGCATCACCAAAGGCATCTATGGTGTTGTTTTGGTAATCCCCCAGTTTCATTGACTGGACACCTCTGAGGAGTTTTACCAGTTTCTCATTCCTCTTGATGACAGTTGCTCCCAGTTTGTTGGAATTGACATCCAGGTCTGCAAACAATCCCTTGAAATCATCTTCACTTTCAGTGCCCTTTGCAGAGTTCTCTATGGATGCAAAGATGCCTTCCAGAGTCATATTCAGGTTCGGATCCGAATCACAGACCTTGCAGATGTTCTCAAAGAGCTGGGATGGAAGGATGAAGAATCCCTTGACACCCACCATTTCTTCCCTTGCACCCTCAGCCACTGCATCATCAAGGTCCGCATAACTGAAATCCCGGTTTCCGGTTTCCCATTCACCCTTGTCGATGTATGCTGTGATGTTTTCACTGATGTATCTGTAAAAGAGCATTCCCAGGATGTAGGACTTGAAGTCCCATCCATCGACTGAACCTCTCATTTCATCTGCGATCGCCCAGATGGTTCTGTGGAGTTCAGCCCTCTCCACTTCCTTCCTGTTATCTGCCATACCGGATATATTATCTTGCTTCCGCTTGTAAAGTTATGACAATCCCCTTAAAACAGCAAGAATGAGAGTAACAATGATGATCCTCAAGTCGGCTCAGAAGTTCCGACGGTCCTCCCCGCAGGCCAGCCGGAGGCCTTTCGCTTCAGCGGCCAGTCAGGTCTCCGGAGGGCCTGCGGGGAGGACCGGCACCACAAATTAGTGTGACTAAAAAGAAAAATCTGCAAGTATTGAATATCAATAACTTACAGATTCATCATGTACCCGGAGCCGGGGTCGAACCGGCACAGCCTCGCGGCCACTGGTGTTTGAGACCAGCGCGTCTACCGATTCCGCCATCCGGGCATCTCATTAACGGGTGACTGTCCCCCGGTAAACTTGCGCGGCAAAGGTAGATAAAAAACAGTTATCATCAAATACGCCTCCGAGAGAATTATTCATTATATTTGTATTGAGTTGAGTTGTTATGCACTTATGAAAAAGACGGCTATATCGGTCAGCGCTTCACTGAATGACGTTCACCACCTGCTGAAAGGGACGGGACGGGTGATAGCCGTCGTAGACCGTAATGTAGGTGCATTATATCATGAAAGCATCCCGACTTCCGAAAGAATCTTCATCGATACGGGAGAAGAACTCAAGACACTCGAAACCGTTTCTTTCATAACCTCGCGCCTTCTGGAGATGGAAGCGGACAGAGACATACTCCTGTTGGGCATCGGGGGAGGCATCACCACGGATATCACGGGATTCACCGCCTCCATCTATAAGAGAGGGGTGAAATTCGCATTCCTCCCCACCACGCTCCTCGCCCAGGTGGATGCCGCCACGGGGGGAAAGAACGGCGTAAATCTCCACGGCTATAAAAACATTCTCGGGACATTCAGTCTCCCCGAGTTCACCTTCTGCTGCACCGGTTTCTTGAAAACGCTCCCCCGGCGGGAGATGCTGTGCGGACTCGCGGAGCTTCTCAAAACCTTCATCATCGCGGATGCGGATGCCTACGAAGACGCTGTCCGCCTGTTCTCCGACGGGAAAAACATTGCCGAAGGCATAATCCCTCTCATCGAAAAAGCTGTCGGCATAAAGAGCGGCATAGTGGAACGGGACTTCAAGGATACGGGTGAACGGATGAAACTGAACCTCGGGCACACCTTCGCCCACGCCATCGAGAAATGCGCGGCGGAGGACCATCTCGACATCACCCACGGCGAGGCGGTGGCCGCAGGTATCATAATGGCGGCCCGGCTCTCGGAGGAGACAGGCATCGCACCGCGCGGACTTGCCGACAGGATAACCCGCGATTTCACAGACACAGGCCTCCCGGTATCGCACCCCTTCAGTTCCGAAAGGTTATATGGCGCTCTGCGCAATGACAAGAAACGGAAGGGAGATCTGCTCAATTTCATAACCATCAGGGACATCGGAACAGTAAGTGTCACCGCACTCCCCATAGAAAAAGCAATACTATGATTTGTGTTACTATATGCGACTTCGGTTATGATGCCTGCTGTCACGCTCTCAAACGTGTCGAAAAATATCTCGGCACCGACCCGGATATAGTGGCTGAAATCCGTCTCGACCTATGCGGTCTGACAGAGGACGAGACACAAATGCTGTTCGTCAAATCCAGGATACCACTCATCGCCACTTTCCGGCGCAGGAGCCATAACCTCTTCCTGCCCGCAATGCTCGGCGGAGCAGCCTATGTGGATATAGACGGTATCGCTTCGGATGACAAAATCACCGATATCATCCACCGGATTACAAATCCCAGGACGAAAAAAATCCTGTCTTATCAGAATTATCAGAAGACACCGTCCCTCAAGGAGCTGACGGCATATTACCGGAACGGTGTAAAACACGGTGCTGACATGATCAAGATAGTCACTACGGCGGAATCGGTCGAAGACAGTGAAAGAGTATTGTCCCTGTACCGGCTCAGAAGGGAAGGAGAACTGGAAAGCGACATCCCGCTGGTGGCATACACCATGGGATATGCCGGTTCCTATTCCGGCATCGAAGCCTGCGCCTGCGGAGCACCTCTCCTTTACTGCTCTCCGGATTCCAAGACCCGGCTCTATCCCGGTATGCCGGCACTCAACGAGATAGAGAATCTGCTGACACATCAGATAAAAGGTGACATACACATCCCGGGGTCGAAGGACATGACCCAGAAAGCCATTCTCGCATCCATGCTCTCCGTGGAGCGCAGCACCATCTACGGATTCAGCAGCTGCAAGGATACCGACGCCGCACTCTCGCTCGCCCGCAGAAGAGCCAAATCGGTGGAACTCCACGACGGAGTCCTTTCCATCAGCGGAGGGGGGCTGCATACGGGAAGCCATCTCAAGAAGAAGAACGAACACAGGTCTGCCATACCGGGGATGTTCCTGAAAGGTTCCATGAGCCAGAGTGTCGACGACACCAATTTCGTAGGAGAATCCGGACTGCTGGCCAGAATGTGTTTCCCCATAGTGGCACAGATAGGCCATCAGGTCACCATCACCGGAGAGGGACATCTCCTCGACAGGACCATGTACTCCTGTCAGGACGCTCTCGAGAAATTCGGTGCCAGCTGCGTCCTTACTGCAGAAGGCACTCTCCCCGCCATAGTGAACGGTCCTCTGGAGGGGGGGACGGTCACCATCTCCGGACGGGACGGCACACAGCTCATCTCCGGTCTGCTGATGTCACTGCCGCTCTCCAGAAAGGACAGCACGCTCCGTGTGGAGAACCCCACCAATCTCCCTTACCTGCTTACTACCATCAATGTCCTGGGACATTTCGGCATCAGTCTCTCTTATGGTATGGAAGATGACGTACTGGTGTTCAAGATACCCGGGAAACAGAAATACAGTGCCAATGACATATACATCGAAGGGGACTGGAGCAGTGCCGCCAATTTCGTGGTGGCGGCGGCCATCTTCGGCGAGCTCAGACTGCACAATCTGAGTCCCGTGTCATCCCAGGCCGACAGGGAGATTATCGAAATAGTGAAAAAGACGGGTGCGGAGGCACTATGGGACGACAACAATACCCTGACCGTGAGGAGAGGACATCTGAACAGTTTCACGTTCGACGTATCCCATAACCCGGACCTCTTCCCCATACTTTCCGTTCTGGCCGCGTTCTGCGAGGGGACAAGCACCATCACCGGGCTTGATCATATACAGTATCGGGATTCCAGAAGAATCGAAACCATGTGTCAGGCGCTCAAGAAGATGGGAGTCGATATCCGTCCCTCACAGGACAGGGTGGACATAAACGGGATATGTCTCTCCCGCAGACGTATCAGCGGTACCCTGCTTCACGGAGGGGAATACATTACCTCAGGAGACCACCGGGTAGCCATGGCTCTCAAGATAGCCGGCACAGGTGCCGGCGGCAAGGTATCAATCGATGATATGGACTGTGTCAGCAAATCGTATCCTTCGTTCAAGGATACCCTTCACGATATCACCAGATAACCATTCGGAACAGCCATAAGTCATTTTTAATGATTCCTGAATGAAAAAACCGGACTCCTCATATGGAATCCGGTTCTTTCATTTA
Organism: Bacteroidales bacterium UBA1722; assembly: GCA_002317435.1. GTDB lineage: Bacteria > Bacteroidota > Bacteroidia > Bacteroidales > UBA932 > Minthomonas. The sequence continues at coordinate 4,152 of DCIQ01000064.1, forward strand.
TCAGATAAGAGTATTACTCTGCCCTTTCGGAACGGGGACGACGGTCACCGCCTTCACGGCGGGGTCCGCGACGGTCACCGCGACCGCGACGGTCACGACGGTCACCACGACCTTCACCACGGTTCTCACGAGCGGGAGTCGCATTGGCTGCTACACCTGCGTTGGGAGAGAGGTCACGTTTTCCGTACACTTCACCGTTACAGATCCAAACCTTGATACCGATGACACCGACCTTCGTATGAGCTTCGGCAAGTGCATAGTCGATATCGGCACGGAATGTATGCAGAGGAGTACGTCCTTCCTTGATCATCTCGCGACGTGCCATTTCAGCACCGCCGAGACGACCGCTGCAGAGGACTTTGATACCTTCGGCACCCATACGCATGGTAGTCTGGATGGCCATCTTCACGGCACGACGATAAGATACACGACCTTCGATCTGACGTGCGATGTTGTTGGCTACGATATTGGCATCAACTTCAGGTCTCTTGACCTCGAAGATATTGATCTGAATCTCCTTGTTGGAAATCTTCTTCAATTCTTCCTTCAGTTTCTCGACTTCCTGACCACCTTTACCTATGATGACACCCGGACGGGCCGTATGGATGGTAACGGTGATGAGTTTGAGGGTTCTCTCGATGACGATCTTCGAGAGGTTGACCTTAGAGATACGTGCGTTCAGATATTCGCGGATTTTGGCATCTTCCAGAATCTTGGCTGCATAATCTCCGCCTACCCAGTTAGAGTCCCAGCCACGGATGATACCTACACGGTTTGCTATAGGATTGATTTTCTGTCCCATTGTTATTCCTCCTTGCTTTCTACGGGTTCATTTACGGGTTCTGCGGCTTTCTTCTCTTTAACGCCGACGATGACGGTGACGTGATTGGAACGCTTGCGGATACGTGCCGCACGACCCTGAGGGGCTGTACGGATACGTTTGATTATAGTACCGGGGCCTACCATAATGGAGAGGATAACGACATTTCCGTTCTCCAGTTCCTTACGGTCTGCCTCGTTCTTGGCTTCCCAGTTGGCTACTGCCGACTTCACGAGTTTCTCGAGACGGCCTGCCGCTTCTCTCTTGGTGTACCTGAGAACATCCATAGCGTGGTTGACTTCCATACCTCTGATATTGTCGCACAGAAGAGCCATCTTCTGGGGAGAGGTGGGTACGTCGTTGAGTTTGGCTATAGCTATAGACCTCTTGGCTTCTTTCAGCCCTTCGGCCATATTGTGTTTACGCTTTCCCATGTTGTTTCTTCATTAACTGTTAACGATTACCCGAATGTCCTCTGAAGGTACGGGTCGGAGCGAACTCGCCGAGTTTGTGGCCTACCATATTTTCAGTTACATATACCGGAATAAATTTGTTTCCGTTATGCACAGCGATGGTGTGACCAACGAAGTCAGGAGATATCATACTGGCGCGTGACCAGGTCTTGACAACTTCTTTTTTCATAGTACCCTCATTCATGGCAAGTACTCTTTTTTCGAGAGCTTCCTGAATATAGGGACCTTTTCTAAGTGATCTGCTCATATTATCTCTGTTTTATTCCGTTATTTTTTCCTTCTTTCGATGATAAACTTGTTCGAAGTAGCCTTAGGATTACGTGTCTTGTAACCCTTTGCAGGTATACCCTTACGTGAACGGGGATGTCCACCGGAAGCACGGCCTTCACCACCACCCATAGGGTGATCAACAGGGTTCATAACGACACCGCGGTTGTGAGGTCTGCGTCCGAACCATCTCTGACGTCCGGCCTTACCGTCTGATTCGAGGTTATGGTCAGCGTTGGAAACGACTCCGACAGTGGCACGGCATGCCGTAAGCACCATTCTGGTCTCACCTGAAGGGAGACGGAGGATAGCATGCTTGCCTTCACGTGCTGTGAGCTGGGCATATGTTCCGGCCGAACGTGCCATGGCGGCACCGCAACCGGGACGAAGTTCGATATTGTGAACAAGTGTTCCGAGAGGAATTTCGGCCAGAGGGAGAGAGTTTCCGATTTCAGGTGCCACACCTGTACCGGAAGCGATCTGCTGTCCTACCTTGATACCCTGGGGAGCGATGATATATCTCTTTTCACCGTCAGCGTAAACTACGAGCGCGATACGTGCACTGCGGTTGGGGTCATACTC
>DCIQ01000064.1:6361-7547 GCA_002317435.1 Bacteroidales bacterium UBA1722
ACGATACATTCTCTTGTGACCGCCGCCGATATAGCGCATAGTCATCTTACCCTGGTTGTTACGTCCGCCGCTCTTGCGCAGGGGCTCGAGGAGGGACTTTTCAGGAGTTGAACAGGTAATCTCTTCGAAAGTGCTGATTACCTTATTTCTTGTACCGGGAGTTGCCGGTTTGAATTTACGTACTGCCATAGGGATTAGATGTTGCTATAAAAATCGATCTTATCTTCACCGGCCAGAGTCACATACGCCTTCTTGAAGTCGTTGGCGCGGCCTGTAAGTAAGCCGGCTTTTGTGTAGCGGCTTTTACGTTTTCCGTGATAGTTTACGGTATTCACGTCCTTTACGGTGACACCGTACTGTGCTTCTACGGCTTTCTTGATTTCAATCTTGTTGGCGTCTCCGTCAACGATGAAACCGTAGCGGTTCAATTTTTCGCCCTGAACCGTATTCTTTTCTGTTACGAGGGGCTTAATCAGTATTGCCATATCCTTATGGTTATTTGCGTCTTTCTGCCAGAATTTCCTGAACACCGTCCATCAGTACGAGCTGGTATGAGTTCATGATGGCGTATGTGTTGATCTCATCCACTGAGATAACGTTTACGTTCTGGAGATTGCGGGATGACTTGTAAATGTTTTCAGAATTTTCAGGGAGAACGAACAGGGTCTTTCTGCCGTTGGCCTTGATGTTATTCAGAATATTGATGAACTCCTTGGTCCTGGGAGCCTCCATGGCGAAGGGTTCCACTACCACGATGGCATTTTCCTGAGCCTTGTATGAAAGGGCTGAGAAACGTGCCAGCTGTTTGAGTTTCTTGTTGAGCTTGAATCCATACAGATGAGGCTTGGGACCGAAAGCGCGGCCACCGCCTACATAGATGTTGGACTTGATGCTGCCGTGACGTGCTCCGCCACCACCTTTCTGACGACCCATCTTCTTGGTGCTGTAGCTGACCTCCGATCTGTCTTTGGTCTTGTGTGTACCCTGACGCTGGTTGGCGAGGTACTGTTTCACGTCGAGATAGATGGCGTGATCATTGGGCTCGATACCGAAGATAGCCTCGTCGAGGGTTATCTTCTTTCCGGATTCGTTACCGTCGATTTTCAGAACTGATAATTCCATAGTGATTAGTCCTCCACGATTACATAAGAACCTTTAGCTCCGGGGATGGAACCCTTCACTAATA
>DCIQ01000147.1:0-2629 GCA_002317435.1 Bacteroidales bacterium UBA1722
CCGTTCTCTTTCGCGATGAGTTCGCTCAGGTCGAGCGGGAATCCGTAAGTGTCATAGAGGACGAAAGTGTCGTGTCCCGAGATGACCCGTGTCTCCTGATTCTTTTCGATGATGGTGCTGATGAGACGGCCGCCCTTTTCGATGGTCCTCAGGAAGGCTTCCTCCTCTTCCTTTATCACTTTCTCTATCAGGCTGCGCTGTGCCACGAGTTCGGGATATGCCCGGCCCATATTTTCGACGAGTGTGCCGACCAGACGGCAGAGGAACGGTGTGTCGAAGTGCAGGAAGGTGTATCCGTAGCGGACTGCACGGCGGAGGATTCGTCTGATTACGTATCCGGCCTTCACGTTCGAGGGGAGCTGTCCGTCGGCGATGGAGAAGCTGATGGCGCGGATGTGGTCGGAGATGACGCGCATCGCGACGGATACTTTTTCATCCTCTCCGTATTTCAGCCCGGAGAATTCCTCGAGTGCGTGGATGAGGCTCTGGAACATATCTCCGTCGTAGTTGCTCTTATTGCCATTTATGGCCATGACAAGCCTTTCGAGTCCCATACCGGTGTCCACGTGTTTCTTGGGGAGGGGCTCCAGATGTCCGTCGGCCATTCTCTGGAACTGCATGAACACGAGGTTCCATATTTCGATTACGAGGGGGTCGCTCTGGTTTACGAGTGCCCTGCCGGGCAATCCGGCCACTTGCGCGTCATCCCTGAGGTCGATGTGAATCTCGCTGCAGGGACCGCAGGGGCCGGTTTCGCCCATCTCCCAGAAATTGTCGTGCTTGTTCCCGAGGATTATGTGGTCTTCGGGAAGATATCGGAGCCAGATGGCTTTCGCTTCGGTATCCATGGGGACACCGTCTTCGTCGCTGCCTTCGAATACCGTGGCATATAGACGGCTCTTGTCCAGATGGTATACTTCGGTGAGGAGTTCCCAGGCCCAGGTTATGGCCTCTTCCTTGAAGTAGTCTCCGAAGCTCCAGTTTCCGAGCATCTCGAACATGGTGTGATGGTAGGTGTCGTGTCCCACCTCTTCGAGGTCATTGTGCTTTCCGCTGACTCTGAGGCATTTCTGCGAGTCGGTCGCCCTGTTGTACTTTATGGGTGAATTTCCGAGGAACCAGTCCTTGAACTGGTTCATTCCGGCGTTTGTGAACATGAGGGTGGGGTCATCCTTTACCACCATCGGAGCCGAAGGCACTACTTTATGCCCTTTGGAAGCGAAAAAGTCGAGAAACTTGTCTCTTATTTCCTGTGATGTCATATATCGTTTCATATCTTTCGTACAAAAGTGCAAATGTAATATTATTTGGGCTCACCTGCAAAACCGTGGGTTTGACTTCCACCTCGGGGGTGGGGAAGGAATTCACGCCTCCAGAGCTTCCGTCTGCTTCGCGGACTATATATGGTCCCCTGAAATTGGACACAGAGTTAAGGCAAATAAAAACACTTAATTTTATAGTCTATAATGGGAAAAACATCACGCAAAAAGTACACGCCTGAGTTCAAGGCCAAAGTGGCCATTGAGGTTCTGAAAGAACAGTCAACACTGGCGGAGTTGGCAAAGAAGTATGAGGTATCACCGACTATGATTTCGCGTTGGAAGGCGGATCTGGTCAAGAACGCCGATTCGGCATTCGGCAAGCAGGGCAAGAGCGATGAGGACATGGAGAAGGAGACTCAGGAGCTGTATGCAAAAATCGGCAAGTTGGAGATGATGCTGGATTTTGCAAAGCGGGCCTCGAAAGAACTGGGGATACCGATGCCCGCAGACGACTGATATCCCCGAAACACAAGGGCCTTAGCATCGAAGAGCAGTGCTTTGCTTTGGGACTTGCCCGCAGCACATACTATTATCATCCCGCACAAGGAGAGCCAGAGAGAAACCTGAAGATAATGCGCAAAATTGACTGCCAGTACACGGAACATCCTGCCATGGGCGCACGCCAGATGGTGGATTACCTCAGAGGCGAGGGCTTTATGGTCGGTCGTAAGCTTGTCCGCCGTCTGATGGCGCTTATGGACATCCGGGCCATCTATCCGATGAAGAGCCTCAGTAAGGGTGGATGGATCAAATACCGCATGCCGTACCTGCTTCGACATCTTGATATCATTAATCCGAATCAGGTCTGGATCACCGACATATCTTACATAGCTATGGAGCACGGCTTCATGTATTTGTATGCAAGAATTGACGTATATAGGCTGCATAGTCAGCTGGGGCCTTTACAACACGCTGGATGCGGCAAATGCCATCGAGGTACATGAACAGACCATACGAGCCCATGGGGTTCCTGAAATCATCAACTCCGATCAGGAATGTCAATATACCAGTAAAGAGTGGTTGGAGGCTTGTGAGCAGCACAAGATCAAGGTGAGTATGGACGGTCGGGCAAGGTGCCTGGATAATATCTGGATAGAACGCTTTTGGAGGACCATCAAGCGGGAATATATTTACTTGAATCCCGAGGATAACGCAGGCTCTTTGCGGCGCGGAATCGCGGGCTATATTGACTATTACAACAACCGGCGCTACCACCAGGGAATCGGGCACAGAATCCCGGCTCAGGTATACGCATGTGCTGCATAGGAGGAAAAATATATGGCAATGACAAAAATAACTTCTATCTT
>DCIQ01000147.1:2729-9544 GCA_002317435.1 Bacteroidales bacterium UBA1722
AAAGGGTACCACTATAATGATGGATAGACGTGCTATTCTGGTTTTTATTACCCTCGCTATATCTGCCAGTCTTTTTGCTCAAAGTTATAATTCTTTACGTGTGGCTGGTGGTGTGTCCATTACATCAAATACAGAATTGGAGCCGGAGTATTCCTTAAAAGTAGGTCCATCCTTGTCAATGGCGTATACGAGAGGGTTCAATCAGTATCTTTCGGCAGAAGCGGAATTATCTTCAGCTTTTGTCAATAACAGCAATACGGCACAAAGTGTTTTTTTTGATTTTGGTGTAAACTGCTTAGTGACTCCTTTGGCGAAGATATTCAGGTATTTGGAATTGGGAGCAGGTCTGGCTGTGCGGTATGACCGCTATACGGTGCCGCACGGTGACAGAAACGAGAACGATGATATTGTGATCAATTGTTCTGACGTGTTCGATTCTCGGGAAATCATTATGGGCATAAATTATTGTATCCGTCTTTATGCCATAAGAAATGACCGTTTCGATTTGTTCGCATATTACGAACCAAAAACTAATTTTTCCAAAGATTTTACTAACTACTATTGGCGTTCTTCCTGTGCTGGGATAGCATTTGGTGTTAAGTTTTAAGAATCTGATTTTCACACATGAAATCAGAGTTGGAAAAACCGCTCCTTGTTGACCCCCGCGGCCGAAAATCGATTGACCCCTGAAAATTTTCTAAGTTTGACCCCCTTAGGGGGTCAATGTCGTTCGGTTTAAGGGGTCACTCGCGCGCGGATTTCCTAACATATCCACTGCATAGGGCTAGACTATACGATCACACTGCCATAGTCCGGCTGCAGGACATTCAAGTTGTTTTTTAGAGATTCACCTGATGGAGTAAAATATCATTTGTCCGAATTATTATATCTTTGCAGTCGATATTGACGTAATAGTGTTTTGTCGTTGAGCAGGAAAAATATTGATGATCAGACTCGGACGCGGAGGAAGTGGATTCTCCGGGGGGTCGGGTACGTCGCGGGATTCTGTCTCCTGTGCACCTTCTATGCGTGGGTGTATCTCGACGTGCTGGGGCTGGAGACTCCGAAACACGCCCGTCTGAGGAAGGAGTCTGCGGAACTGCATTCCCGTCTGAACCTGCTTGCCCGCAGGATCGGGACAGCGGAGGCATCGCTGGAAGATCTCCAGCTCAGGGACAATGAAGTCTATCGCTCCATATTCGGTATGGACGTCATACCGGATGAAGTCCGCAGGGCCGGATATGGGGGGACCGACAGGTTCGACTATCTCTCTTCCAGTGACTGGTCCGGACTTCTGACTTCCACCGCCGGATATCTGAATGAAGTCAACAAGATGGCTTTCGTACAGTCCAAGTCCCTCGATGATATTTCACAGCTCACCAAAAGGGTCGGGGATATGGCATTGTGCGTCCCCTCCATATGTCCTGTATATATGAATAGGGTGCGTTTCGCCTCCCGTTTCGGATTCCGCACGGACCCGATAGGGAAGACCTATACCCGGATGCATCAGGGTATCGATCTGGCCGGGGGCAAAGGACAGCCCATCTTCGCTACCGGGAACGGGAAGGTGCTGAACGTGACCTATTCGAGGTACGGATACGGGAACTGTGTGGAGATAGACCACGGATTCGGTTATGTCACAAGATATGCACATCTTCAGAGAATTCTGGTCTCCAGAGGGCAGGAAGTCACCCGTGGGGAGCAGATAGCGACACTGGGAAATACCGGACGTTCGGTCGGGGCTCACCTGCATTATGAGGTGATCTTCCGAGGCAAGCATAAGAATCCGGCCAACTACTACAGCGAAGATATCTCTTCCGAAGAGTATGCATCCATCGTTAATCCCCGATGACGGAGAAGTGGAACAAAATAGCTGATTTGTTGAGAGACAGAAAATTCCGCCGGGAAGTCCTGATGCGTGGATTGTGGCTTTTTCTGGTGTCTCTGGCTCTTTTCGTCGTTTCGTACATAGTGGCTTCCGCTTTTTTCAGTACTGAGGATGAGAAGCGGATGATTCTGGAGAATGAGATCATAAAGGAAGAGCTTCCGGGGATGGAACTGGATGTGGAACGGCTTGAAAACGTGGTCTCGGGACTTCAGGAAAGGGACCGGGAGATATACAGGATAGTTTTCGATGCCCCGCCGCCCGATTTGAACGACGAATCCTATCACGTCCTTTATGAAACCGATCCGGACAGTCTGACCGTTCCTTCCGTGATTCGTGCCACTTCCGAGAGGATAGGGAGGCTGAGCGTGAAGGGAGCCGGATGTATGGAGAAAATAGATGATATCCTCGATGTCCTGGGTTCCGGGATGCTTAATGTCCGCTCCATTCCTTCCATAGTACCCGTAAAGGGATTCAAACCGTCGAATGCCGGGGCCTCCATGGGGATGAAGATGAATCCCTGGTTCAAGAGGATGAGGATGCATAACGGGGTGGACATCACCGCTTCCGAGGGGACGGAGGTGGTGGCTGCCGCCAGCGGGACGGTGTCACGGGTCACCTACTCCAACAAGGGGGACGGGAATACCGTCAGCATAGATCACGGGAACGGATACGTAACCGTATATTCCCATCTGGGAAGCATGTATGTGAAAGCCGGACGCAGGGTGGAACAGGGAGACCGTATCGCCGTGGTAGGTACCACGGGCACCACATTCCTCCCTCATCTCCATTATGAGGTGCTGTTCTGGAACAGATATCAGGATCCCGTCCATTTCTTTTTCGCCAGTCAGACGACGCGTGAATACAGGCAGACCATGACGGTGGCGATGAACAATGGTCAGTCGCTGGATTAAGTAATCATTGACAGAATAAAATACATTATATATGCCTTATAAAGAATTTATCCCCGAAAAATTGTTCTATTCGATAGGTGAGGCGGCTGAAATCCTCGGAGAGAGTACCTCACTGGTCAGATTCTGGTCCGACAGGTTCGCGGATTTCATAAAACCTGCCAGAAACAACAAGGGTAACAGAAAGTTCACTCCGAAGGACATCGAAACTCTGAAACTGATCCATTATCTCGTGAAGGACAGGGGAATGACTCTGGACGGCGCTGCGGAGAGGCTGAAGAACAACAGGGATGGAGTGGACAGGAAGGTGCAGGTCATAGAGAAATTGAAGGATATCAGAGAGGAACTGCTTTCCATCTCCCGTTCCCTTCACGTGGAGGATCCGCAGTCATGAAGGCGGGTGTCATAGCGGCGGCTCTCGAGGAGTTCGCTCCTCTGGATACCCAGGAGTCCTGGGATAATGCCGGTTTCAGCATCGGCTCCGCCGGCTCCGAGGTGCACGGCGCGGTCTTCGGACTGGACTGCACGCACGAGCTTCTGGATTTCGCGGTCTCCTGCGGCGCGGATATGGTGGTGACTCATCATCCTCTTATTTTCAAGGGCATCAGGAAAATCTCGGAAGAGACATACGTCGGCTCACTGATATTGAGGGCTGTCAGACTTGGACTTACGGTTTACAGTTCGCACACACCGATGGACAAGGCCGTAGGTGGAGTCAGCGGGCTGATGGCTTCCCGCATGGGGCTGGAAGATGTCTCCGTACTGGAAGATGACGGTTCGGGACGCGGTCTGGGCATCGCGGGAACTCTGCCGGAACCTATGGCGGCGGATGATTTCATCATAAGTCTGAAAAAATGGTTTTCACTCGAAACTGTCCGGTGTTCGCGCCTTCCCGAGACGAAGATCAGCCGTGTGGCAGCCTGCGGAGGCTCGGGGGCATCCCTGATAGAGGCTGCACGGATGGCCGGGGCGGATGCCATGGTGACAGGAGATGTCACCTATCATTATTTCCTGACGGATGCGAAGATGCTTGTGGCGGATATCGGACACTTTGAAAGTGAGTGCGATATAGTAAAAATGATGTGTGATATAGTTAAAGAAAAAATTCCTACATTTGCAGCCCGAACCATAAACAGCGTAAATAATCCCGTATATTATTATTAATTCATAATACAATGGCTACTCCGAAGAAGAAAATAGTGATGGTGGATACACCTATCGATAACAGAGAAACTTTCGTCTCCCTGTCGACCAGCATGAAAAATATGAATGATGAGGTGACCATGGAGTCGAAACTTCATTCTCTTTATATGATTCAGCAGACAGACAGCAAGATAGATCAGATTCACCTGCTGCGTGGGGAACTTCCGGAGGAAGTGCGCGATCTCGAAGATGAAATAGCCGGACTGAATACCCGCATTTCGAATCTCGAAGCTGAGATTAAGGAGCAGGAATCCTTCATATCCATCAAGAAGATGGATATAAAGACTTGTGACGACAACATCGCCAGATATGACGAGCAGCGGAACAATGTCGCCAATAACCGCGAATATGATTCCATCTCGAAGGAAATAGAGTTCCAGACCCTCGAAAAGGAATTGGCGGAGAAGAGGCTTCGTGAGGCTACGGTTCTCGTGGAGGAGAAGAAGAATGCCATTCAGGCAGCCAGGGAAGAACTCTCCGGTCGTGAGCAGGATCTGGAGAACAAGAAGAAGGAGCTCGTATCCATCATAGAGGACACCTCCCGTGAGGAAGAGGTGCTCCAGGCCAAACTGGCGGAATACGAGAAGGGTATAGACGAGAGGATGCTGGCCGCTTATCATAAGGTTCGCGGCAATGCCCATAACCATCTGGCCGTCGTTACGGTGAAGAGAGGTGCCTGCGGAGGATGCTTTAACAAAATACCCCCTCAGCGTCAGTTGGATATAGCCCAGAACAAGAAAATTATCGTTTGTGAATATTGCGGCCGTATTCTGGTAAGTTCCGAATTCGAGAAGGAGGCAGAGCTGCAGTAGCGGTCCGCGATCGATTTTTCAACAGATAACGCCATCCCTAAGCCGACAGAAGGGCGATTGTGGATGGCGTTGTCGTATCTGTCGAAAATAAGGTTTGCCGGCGAAGGTGGATATTACTACTTTTATAGGAAAAAAAGATGGCGAAGACTAACAAGCAAAAACAGACGGCACCGGACCTGAACGCTATCAGTCTGGATGCGGGCAAGGTTCCTCCCCAGGCTCCGGATGTGGAGGAGGCGGTGCTCGGTGCACTGCTTCTGGACCCTGACGTGGCTCCGGACGTACTCGATTCTCTGGTTCCGGAATGTTTCTACAAGGAGACCAACAGGATGATTTTCGAGGCCATCAAATCCTTGGCGACGCAGCATAATCCCACGGACTGTGTGTCCGTTACGAATGAGTTGAACAGCAGGGGTGTTCTGGAGGAAGTGGGCGGTCTGTTCTATCTCAGCCAGCTGGCCAACAAGATAGGAGCGGCGTCACACGTGGATTATCACGTGAAGGTCCTGCTTCAGAAATATATCCAGAGGGAGCTTATCAAGATAAGTTACGGGATTCAGAAAGAGGCTTTCGATGATACCATTCCGGTGGATGATCTGCTGGACAATTCTCAGGAACAGATTTTCTCCCTCGCCGAGAAAAACGTCAAGCGTGAGACCCTTCCCATCAGGGAGGTGGTCGCAGCCGCCATTCAGGAGATAGAGAATAACCAGACCAGGACGGACGGTCTCAGCGGGGTTCCTTCGGGATATACCGGCATAGACCGCGTGACTCTGGGCTGGCAGCCTTCGGACCTTATCATAATCGCCGCCCGTCCCGCCATGGGCAAGACCGCCTTCGTCCTGACGATGGCCCGGAACATGGCTGTGGAACACCACGTGCCCGTGGCGGTGTTCTCATTGGAAATGTCCTCCATCCAGCTGGCCAAGAGACTTCTGGTTTCGGAGACAGGTCTCACTTCCGAGCAGATAAGGGGAGGCAAGAAGCTTCAGGACCATGAGCTGATACAGCTGAACGAGAGAATCAAGGACCTGAGCAAGTCTCCGCTGTACATAGACGACACCCCCGGTCTGTCCATCTATGAGTTCCGTTCGAAAGCCCGAAAGCAGGTGCGTCAGAATGGTGTGAAGATGATAATAATAGACTACCTCCAGCTGATGACCGGTCCCGTGGAACTCAGGGGTATGCGTGAGCAGGAGGTTTCGAACATATCGAGATCCCTGAAGGGTATCGCCAAGGAGTTGAACATCCCCATAATCGCCCTCTCCCAGCTGAGCCGTGCCGTAGAGACCCGCGGCGGAAACAAGCGTCCCCAGTTGAGTGACCTCCGTGAGTCCGGAGCCATCGAGCAGGACGCCGATATAGTGATGTTCATTCATCGTCCCGACTATTATGGAATGACCGATGACGATGTTTCCAAGAAGGGACTGGCCGAAATAATAATCGCCAAGCACAGAAACGGTTCGACACAGGACGTGAATATGAAATTCATCGCCTCCGAAGCCAGGTTCGTGGATTCCGATGAGGTGGGGTTCGGAGAGATAAGTTTCGCCGACGAAGGGGGGATGGTGACTCGGAGAGGTTCCAGGATGAACGGTCTCTCGGACTCGGATATCTCCGGCGAGTTCGACGGTTCTCCTGAATTTTCAGACAATCCGTTCTGACAGATATGAAATACGTTTTCCGTCTTTCCCTGTCGCTGATGCTGGCACCGGTGTTCTGTATGGCCCAGTCCATTTCGGACTGCACTCCTGCCAGGATGGTGCCCGATTCCCTCAGGGCCTTCGATCCGGGGGAGACGGTGAAATATGTGATTCAATACAGGTGTCTCGGTATCCGTTCTGACGTGGGGAATGCCAGAATGGTTCTCTCCGAGGCGGAGCCGGTGGACGGCAGGGGAGTGTTCCATGCAGTGGCCTCCGGAGAGACGGTGAAGTTTTTCGATGCATTCTTCAAGGTCCGTGACACGTATCAGGCGAAGTTCTTCGCCGATAACGGAAGGTC
>DCIQ01000132.1:0-2877 GCA_002317435.1 Bacteroidales bacterium UBA1722
TCCAGAAGCATATCGGCCCCGCCGCTGCGGCAGACCATCAGGTCCCGGATATGCGAGCTCAGCCCGGAGACGAAATGCAGTGCGTTGAACCCCTTCGAAAGCACCTCGTCCAGCACCAGAAGGGAAGATATATAGTCCCCCCGGAGAGAATTGTCGATTATCCTGAAATAGTACTCGCAGTCCAGAACGTTCAGATTCTTCTTCACGTCCGCACCGTCGATATTCCTGCCGCAGAAGGCCACGCTCTGGTCGAACAGGGTGAGCGCGTCCCTCATCGACCCGTCCGCTTTCATGGCGAGGATATGGTATGTCTCCTCATCCGCGGTGACCCCCTCCTTCGAAGCGATATCCTTCAGGTTCCGGATGATGTCCGGAATCGATATCCTGTTGAAATCGTAGGTCTGGCATCGGGACATGACCGTAGGCAGCACCTTATGCTTCTCGGTGGTGGCCAGAATGAACACGGCATACGAAGGCGGTTCTTCGAGCGTCTTCAGGAAGGCGTTGAACGCCGCCGAAGAAAGCATATGCACCTCATCGATGATGAATACGCTGTATCTGCCCACCTGCGGAGGTATCCTCACCATATCGGTGAGATTACGGATATCATCGACGGAATTGTTCGAAGCCGCGTCCAGTTCGTGGATACAGTAGGAACGCCCCTCCTGAAATGACCTGCAGGACTCACATTCCCCGCATGGATCCATATCGGCGCCGGGATTCAGGCAGTTGATGGACTTGGCGAAAATCCTGGCGGCAGTGGTCTTCCCCACCCCCCGCGGACCGCAGAAAAGATAGGCGTGGGCCAGCTGCCCCTGCCTGATGCTGTTCTTCAAGGTGCCGGAGATGGTCTCCTGCCCTATCAGGGTTTCGAAACTGTCCGGTCTGTACTTTCTGGCCGATACTATAAACTGCTCCATGACTGCACACTATAAAAATCTCCGGAACGATGACCGCCATCTTTCCAGTCTTACAAAAGTACAAATATTTATCCAAGTCGGGACAAGTGACCGATTAATTAGTAATTTTGCATCGGATATAGAAGTTGATCAGATATGAAAAGGTTTATAACATTTATCATGACGGCCCTCCTGACTGTCTCGGCCGCTGCACAGAACGAAGTGGACAATCAGCTGAACTCATTCCGCAATTCCACTCCACCGCCCAGAAAGGAGAGCCTGAAAGACGTACCCGCGAAGACTCTGAAAGTAGTGTTGGCAGGTGACGACGGCCTGATGGACATGGTCATAAAGGACGCCGTCGAAAAGAACTGGCATCTCTCGCCTTTCGAATTCATCACCCCGGAGCAGTTCCAAAAAGAAAAAACGGACTCCACGCACTATTTCCTCATCAGAGTGGCCAAATCCGCCGGTTGGAGGGATGATTCCGGTCTGGAATTCCTCTCGTTCAGGAAAGGCGAGCCCCAGGCTGCCGGAGACATAGACCAGATGAAAGACATATTCTCCCTTCCTCTGGCCCCCGAAGGCGAAATGCAGGACAGGATACTCCCCTTTATCCCCGCCTACATATCCATCTTCCAGAAACACATAGAGAAGATAATCGAAAACAACATAAATGCCTATCTGGGCATGGCGATGTACAACGACCTTCTGGACCGCGAAAAATATAATCACGGCCTCTTCGCGGAACAGGACTTCTCGTTCGGCATCACCCCCGAAAAACTGGCCTCCGAAACCAACGACAGAGCCCGCATGGTCACCCTCGAGGACATAGAGGACGAACTGGACAACCCGACTCCCCGCACCCTCGTATCCCTCGTGGTGTATCCCACGGACCCCAACGTAAACAGCTCCAATGCATACCAGATGCTGATATGCTCCGACACCCGCGAACTGGTTTACTACCACAAGCACAAATTCACCAAGAACAAATCAGAAGGTTTCACGAAAGTGGAATACCTGACCATCCTGAAATATTTCAAATAATATTCTCTGCTGACATGATTATCCCGGAATGCGGGATGCAGTTCGCCTTCAGACGCACTTCATCGCCGGTAGCGTATTCGGCGATGAGCGTCCGGACAGGTACGCGTGACGAAGGATGCCGTCCGGGAGGACTGGCCCATTTTACGGAGCACCTTATATTCAAAGGGACCGAAACCCGCAGCGGTTCCGTAATAAATTCCTGCATCGAGCGGCTGGGCGGAGAACTGAATGCCTATACCACGAAGGAGGAGACGGTACTCCACACCATGGTCCTGAAAGAGGATCTGCCCAAGGCGGTCGATCTGCTGGTGGATCTCGCCTTTCGTTCCGTATTCCCCGAAAAAGAGATAGAAAAGGAGAGGACCGTGGTACTGGAGGAGATAAAGTCCTACAAAGACTCCCCCGCCGACCAGATTTTCGATGATTTCGAGGAAAAACTGTTCGAAGGCACGGCCCTGTCGATGCCGGTTCTGGGCAAATCGTCCACCCTGCGGAAGATTACGCGGGAAGACCTTCTCTCCTATTACCACACACGTTTCGTTCCCGGGAACATGTGTTTCACCATCGCAGCCGACATAGAAGAAAAGAAAGCGCTCCTGCTGGTCAGAAAGGCGCTCCGCAAGTACGGTATCATCTCTCCGACCGACACGGCACAGACGTCCCCGGAATATCCGGGCCCCTCCAGGCCCCCCGTCCCCGCAGACTCGATAAAACCGTTCCGCCACGAGACTTCAAAACATCACCATCAGGTTCACTGCATAATCGGCTGCAGCGCATACTCCCTGTACGACAGCTCCCGCATCCCGCTGGTCCTGCTGTGCAATTATCTCGGCGGACCGGCCGCCAACTCCACCCTGAACATCATCCTGCGCGAAAGGAATGCCATGGTCTATGGCGTGGATGCCGCATACACCCAATACGAAGAGACCGG
>DCIQ01000132.1:2941-3338 GCA_002317435.1 Bacteroidales bacterium UBA1722
TCGCTGGTATTCAAGGAACTGGCCAGAGTCAGAGAGAATCTTCTGAGCGCCACCGCCCTGCGGCAGGCCAAGAAGCAGCTCCTCGGGCAGCTGGCCATCTCCTCTGACAGCGGGGAAGCGCAGGTACTCTCCATGGGCAAGAATCTTATGGCCTACGGCAATATTCCTTCCCGTGAACAGATACGCTCCCGCATCGAAGCCATCACCTCCGAAGAACTCCGTCAGGTGGCCCGGGAAATATTCGCGCCGGAACGTCTCTCCATCCTCCTGTACCGATGAACCCGCGCTCCATCACCGAAGCCCTGGAATGGATAAGAAGGGAGACCCATCTGCGCACCAGACAGGCCAGAATGCTCTCGGACGGGGCACAGGGCAGATTCCTGCAGGCGTTTTCGCT
>DCIQ01000132.1:3398-5013 GCA_002317435.1 Bacteroidales bacterium UBA1722
GGATATTCCTCCATCTGCCTCTCGCGGGGACTGCTCGGCGGAGGTCATCTGGATGCCTGCGAAATAGATGACGAACTGGAAGATATAATCCGTGAAGGATGGCGCAGGGCCGACTTGAAAAACGCCACCCTGCACATAGGAGACGCACTGCAGACCATACCCACCCTTAGCGGCCCGTATGACATCATCTACATAGACGCAGACAAAAGAGCCTACCCCGAATATTACGGACTCGCTATGGACTGTCTGGCTCCCGAAGGCTGGATACTGGCGGACAATGTCTCCTGGAGCGGAAGAGTCATCCCCGGAGCTTCGGTGAACGCCACTCTCGAAACGGCCCGCAGCAGGAGGGAAAGACATGACCCCCAGACAGAAGCCCTCATCACATTCGACGCCATGGTACGTTCAGATCCCCGGGTTGAAGCCGTCACGCTCCCTGTCAGGGACGGTCTGATGATCATTCACGCACTCTGATATTCTACTTGAGGAAGGCGAAAAACACCGCCAGGACAAGGCATCCGAAAGCGGCGAAATGATTCCACTGCAGCGTCTCCCCCTTAAAAAGCACCACCGTGAATACCGTGAATACCGTAAGAGTTATAACCTCCTGGATTATCTTCAGCTGAAGAAGGGTGAAAGGACCGCCGTTGCCGATAAAACCCATACGGTTCGCCGGGACCTGAAAGCAGTATTCGAACAGGGCCACTCCCCAGGAGAGAAGGATAACAGTGTACAGAGGCCACGAAGAGACATCTTTCACCTGCTGGAGTTTCAGGTGACCATACCAAGCGAAAGTCATGAAAACGTTCGACACTATCAACAGAAGGACGGTATATAAAGCTTTCATTCTGACAACTTCTGAAAAACGACTTCTAAAAAAAACGACTGCCGGAAGACAGTCGCAAACATATATTCATGGTCGAGGCTATTTCACACGCTCACCGTATGAACGCTCTTCCGTATTCACCCAGATACGGTCACCCTGATTTATAAAAAGAGGAACCATAATCATGGCACCGGTCTCGACAGTGGCTTCCTTCAGTGCATTGGTGGAAGCGGTATCTCCCTTCACCGCAGGTTCGGTATAGGTAATCTCCATCTCCACATATTTGGGAAGTTCGCAGGACAGACACTTCTCGTCATCCCCATCCACCCAGAACACCATCTCCACACCCTGACCTTCTTTCATCAGATCAGCGTTGGGAACCATCTCTTCCGCCAGATAAATCTGCTCATAGGTCTCCGTATGCATGAAGTTATATCCCATATCATCCTTGTAAAGGTACTGATAAGGACGCCTCTCCACGGTGATGGGATCTATCTTCTCACCGGCGTTGAAAGTGCGGTCAAGAATCTTTCCGTTCTCAAGGTTACGGAGTTTGGTTTTTACGAATGCGGGACCTTTACCCGGCTTAACGTGCTGGAACCAGATTATACTGACGGGCTTCCCGTCATATCTGAAGAACAGGCCGTTTTTGAAATCTGCTGTAGTAGCCATATATTATAAAATCAAGTCTCAATGGAAAGAAGTCCGGGAATCATAACACTCCGTACGATTCCTGCCGCAAAGTTAGTATTTTTTGAGATTCACTTAATAGACCGGCGGCACATTACC
>DCIQ01000199.1 GCA_002317435.1 Bacteroidales bacterium UBA1722
TCGACCTTGGCGGTCACGCTTTCGAGAGCTCTCTTCTCTACGAGGGGACCCATATCGACGGTGTCATCCTTACAAGGGATCGCCGAATGTGACGGCCTGGAATTTTTTGAGGAGGATTTCGGTGAACTTCTTTCTTCACGTCCTTATGCACATAGCATCGCTCGGCGTTGTTGCAGATCTGCCCGTTGTTTCCGATACGGGAGTCCAGGATGGCCTGTGCGGCCAGTTCCAGATCGGCGTCGGGGAATACGATGGCGGGGGCCTTTCCTCCGAGTTCGAGGCTTACCTTGGTGATGTTCTTCGCGGCTGCGGCCATGATGCTGGCACCGGCTTCCACTGAACCTGTGACGCTTACGATATCGATCTTCGGGCTGCCGGCCATTTCGTTTCCGATGACCGAGCCCTTTCCTGTGACGATGTTGATGACACCCTTCGGAAGTTTTACTTCATCCACCACCTTCGCGAACTCGGTACAGTTTTCAGGGGTGATCTGCGAAGGTTTGATTACTATGGTACATCCTGCGATGAGGGCGGCGCCGGCCTTTCTGGCGATAAGGAAGAAGGGGAAGTTCCAAGGGAGGATTCCGGCGACCACACCTATGGGCTGCTTCGACAGGAACATCGATTCGCCGCGGTTATCGCTCTGGATGATTTCTCCTTCGATATGGCGGGCGAAACTGGCCATATAGTCGAAATATTCGGCGGTCACCACCACTTCGGTGGTGGCCCAGCTGCGGGTCTTGCCCTGTTCGCGCATGATGATGTCGATGAACTCATCCTTACGGGCGCGTATGCCTTCGGCGATTTTCTTCAGGTATGCGGCGCGTTCGATGGCGGGGGTGGCGCTCCAGGCTTTCAGAGCTGCACGGGCGGCATCGAGTGCCTCGTTGACGTCTTCGATGGTGCCTTCCGGCTGACGTGAAATGACTTCTTCGGTAGAAGGGTTGAGAACATCAATCCATTTTCCTGAACGGCTCTCGCAGAAGCGGCCGTCGATGTACATCTTTAAATCTTTCATATTATGTGGCTTTAGTGTTGTTTTTAACGGATTATCCAGTGATTGTCTGAAAGTCGGTCTGAAGCTAACGCTCCTTTTTGAGGAATATGTGTTCCAGAAGGAGTACGGCGATGATGCCCATCACGAAACCGTTCGCCACAATGGGGCGGAGGAGGGACGGGAGGGTATCGATGGCATCCTGCGGGGCGAAAGTCATCAGGATGTTTATCATTATGGGGATGCCCAGAACCATACCGTCCTTGAATGAGACCACTGCTTTCGAACCGGTCATCACATTCAGTCCGGCGGATATCTGTGTGGCCATAAGGTAGAACAGCATAGTCCCCATCACCGGTTGGGGGATGGTAAGCAGCAGGGAAGTCATATCCGGGCAGAATGCGATGACGATCATTACCGCTGCAGCCGGGATGATGGTGTATCTGGAGGCACATCCGGAGGATGCCACCACTCCGGGGGAGAGGGAATAATCCACCGGTCCCAGGATTCCCGCGGCTCCGGTGAGTATGTTCATCCCCGATGTGAATATGGTCCCCACTTTGTTTCTCCGGGGCATCCGTTCCGCCCCGACCATCTCTCCGAGGGACTGGATGGAGCCCAGTTCATTTATCAGCAGGGCCACGTAGCAGAAGAAGAACGCCACCGACAGACCGGAATCAGGTTCCATATGTATCAGATAGCGGTGCGGCTGAGTATCTGCCATCAACGTATCCGGGAATCCGATGAAGAGATAGTATATCAGGGAACCCAGTATCATCGCCATTATGACCACCGAGCTTTTCCAAATGCCTTTCAGGATATTGTTGGCTACAGCCATTATGAAAATCCCTGTCATCGAGAAAATTATGGCCAGTCCTTGATGTCCGGTATCGCTGAAGACGAGGCTTACTATGGGCTTGGCGGTCGTAAATGCGATCAGAATCAGGATGGCCACCACTATCCTCGGTGTGAAGTATTTTCTGATTTTCTCCAGAAGCCCGCTGAATGAAAAAAGGAACAGGAGTATGCCGCCGGCCATCATCGAAGAGTATATGGCATCGGTGCCGTATCCCTGTGCCCTGGCGGAGATGACACCCATCAGCAGTACCGCCGCAGGACCGGAAATAAGGGGGAGCCTGTGTCCCCATAAAGCCTGGATCAGCATCAGGAATCCCATGGCGGCGAACAACTTCTGCGTATAGAACACCGTTTCACCTTCCGGTGCGATGAAAGTGCTGGTAATCACTACCGGAATGGCTATCATAAGCCATTGGAGACTATAGAGAATCATCGCTCCCGCTGCGGGCTTGTCATCAACCTTGTATTTCAGTTCCATATATGCAAAATTAGTAAATTAAGTTTAGCAAGTGCGAAACTTGAATGCTCTTTTCTGTTCGTCACTGATATTTATTACCTTTGCTACTGTCATCCGTCTATACAGTATAATTATGCTACTATCGAAACAGATCGCCGTATATCTGAACCTTGCAGGGTGCAAGCTGAAGCAGTACACTGCTTCCGTACTCAAATCCCAGGGCATAGACCTCACTCCGGAACAGTTTCTGCTGGTGGATATCCTGTGGAACCAGGGATCGATGTCTCAGCAGAAGATGGCGGATACCCTGATGAAGGACAAGAATTCCATCACCAAACTGGTGGATGCGCTGGAGAAGAAGAAATACGTGAGGCGCGAACAGGACCCGGATGACCGCAGGTCGAATCTCCTGTGCCTCTCGGAAAGTGCCGAGTCCCTGAAATGTCAGGCCAAGGAGGTGGGCATCAGCGCAGTGGACAGGATAATAGACGGGATAGACGAGTCGGAACTGAATGTCTTTCTGGACGTGCTGGCGAGAATGGAAAGGAACATGACATTGTTTACAGGCGGAAAGAAATAGAAAATAAGATATACATTATGAACGAATCACATTACAATCTTTCGGAGTATCGCCGTTCTTCCGGTGAGACCTCTGCCGTGGAACTGACCAACACCATGGTCAGAAAAGTTTATTTATGGATGTGCGCCGCCCTGGCGCTGACAGGATTTACGGCATATATGGTGGCCGGGACTCCCGATTTCGTCCGGTTCGTATTCGGAGGGAAATGGACATTCCTGCTGCTCGTGCTTTTCGAATTGGGACTGGTGGTATGGCTGACCGCTGCCATAAACAGGCTTTCGTCTTTCGCTGCCGTGGCACTGTTCGGACTCTATTCCATCGTCAACGGTGTTACCTTGTCTTCGATTTTTCTGGTTTATGAGATAGGTTCGCTCACTTCCGCATTCGTATCGGCTGCAGCAGTTTTCGGAGTGATGGCCATATACGGCTCCTTTACCAGGAAGGATCTCACGAAGATAGGAAGCATCTGCATGATGGCCGTTTTGGGTCTGATTATCGCTCTTCTGATAAATATGTTTCTGAAAAACACCATGGTGGACATGCTCATCAGCGGAGTCGGTGTTCTGATATTTACCGGTCTGACGGCTTGGGATGCCCAGAAGATAAAGGATCTGCTCGGCGGGGCGGGGGAGAATGAGACCACATCGAAGATGGCGGTGCTCGGTGCCCTTACATTATATCTTGATTTCATAAATCTTTTCCTGTATCTGCTGAGGTTCTTCGGCAGGAGGGACTGATTCTTATTCCGGACGATATGACGAAGCGTATCTTTACCATTGTCCTGTTTTCCGTGTTCGCGGCTTTCCCGGTGAACGTGACGGCACAGGAGACTCCCGAGGCCAAAGCCGAAAGGATGGAGTGGTTCTCCGAAGCGAAGCTCGGTATTTTCATTCACTGGGGCATTTATTCCCGCGGGGACTGGTCCGAAAGCTGGGCTTTCCATAACAAGGTGGTCAGTGTGGAGGACTATTTCGCACAGGAAAAGGATTTCACTGCTGACCGCTATGATCCGAAGGCTTGGGTGGAGCTGATAAAGGAAAGCGGCGCCAGATACACTGTAATAACATCGAAACATCACGACGGCTTCGCGCTTTGGGATACCGGGGCCGGTGACGTAAGCTCTGTCAAGTCCTCTCCGGCCGGAAGGGATGTCCTTACGCCGTTCGTGAATGAAGTCCGTGCGCAGAAGGAGCTGAAACTCGGTATCTATTTTTCTTTGATTGACTGGCCGCATCCGGACTATCCGAACATATTCAGGGTGGGGCCTGCGAAATACGATATAGAGAAAGAGCCTGCCCGCTGGCAGCGTTTCCTGGATTTCAATGATGCCCAGCTGCAGGAACTCAACGGTGCATATCATCCTGACCTGTACTGGTTCGACGGAGACTGGGAGTTCTCGTCCGACCAGTGGAAGGCACCGCACATAGTGTCGATGCTCCGTGAGACGAATCCCGGAGTCATCATAAACTCCCGGATTCAGGGTAACGGAGATTATGCCACCCCCGAACTGGGTGTGCCCGTAGTGCGTCCCGCAGACCGGTGGTGGGAGACCTGTATGACCATTAACGACTCATGGGGATTCAGAAAACAGGATACTGAATTCAAGTCGGATATGACTATCCTGAGGATGTTCGTGAACTGTATGTCTCTGGGTGGAAATCTCCTTCTGGATATAGGCCCCCGTGCCGACGGTACCATCCCAGATGAGGAGGTGGCGGTGCTGAAGATGCTGGGCCGCTGGATACATAAGCACGAAGAGGCGGTCTATCCTACCCGTGCAGGTATTCCCGACGGTCACGTCCAGGGATATACGACACTGAACAAGGCGGGAGATATCCTGTACGTCTATCTTCCCTATACCCCTAATGAGACCATAGAAGTAAAGGGCATCAGGAGCAGGATAAAAAAGGTCCGTGTAGTGGGAACGGACCGTGAACTCGACTGGAATCTCTATAACGACATAGACTGGAGCGAGGTCCCGGGAGTGTATTACATCAATGTCCCCAAAGATGTCCTCGATGAACACATCACCGTCCTCGCCCTGGAACTGGACTCTCCTCTGAAACTCTACCGCGGTTCGGGTCAGGTCATCAGCTATAATGACTGAGGCTTCTATTTCGGAGTCTCTATTCTATTTTCTGCTTTTACGTTCATATTTTTTACCGAAAGGGTCGATATTTCCAAGAAATATATATCTTCGCGATATAAAACTCCTCCAAATATGAGTAAATGTTATTTCAAGGGAGATTATGGCAAGGATAATAGGTAGAAAAAAAGAGATAGAAGAACTGCTCAGGCTCTATCAACGGAAGGAATCACAACTTGTTACCATTCAAGGACGTAGACGCGTCGGAAAAACGTTCCTTGTCCGCGAGACATTCAAGAACCGGTTCGCTTTCCATCACACAGGACTTAGTCCGGTAGAACTGAAAGGTAAAAACCTGCTCGAAGCACAATTGAAATCTTTTTGGAATTCATTGAATGAGTATGGGGACAGACATAGTGCCCGACCGAATGATTGGAATGAAGCGTTCAAATGGCTGAAGGAACTCTTGATTGCGAAACCTGAAGATGAAAGACAAGTCATCTTCATTGACGAAATGCCTTGGCTTGACACGCCGCGAAGCAAATTCGTTACTGCATTTGAACACTTCTGGAACGGATGGGCAAGCGGACGGGACAACATTATGTTGATAGCATGTGGAAGTGCGAGCGGATGGATACAGGATAATTTAATTGATTCCCCCGGAGGATTCTATGGCCGCTCTTGCTCCAATATCAATCTTTCCCCTTTTACTCTAAGCGAAGCGGAAAAATTGCTTGAATATCATGATGTGAAGTTAAGCCGCTATGATATCGCTGAGTTATATATGGCGGTTGGCGGTATACCTTATTACTTGAATTTCACCGTTCCCGGAGACAGTGTTGCGCAAACTGTCGACCACCTGTTCTTTGAGAAAAAGGCGAAGTTGAATGATGAATTCAACAGGCTATTCAACTCCATTTTTGTTAACGCGGAGTCATCAAAAGCCGTTATTCGTTTGCTTGGCTCCAAACATTCCGGATACAGCCGGGATGAAATCTCTCATAGGACGGGAATCCCGACGGGAAAGGAATTTTCCAGATTGTTGCGCTCTCTTGAAGCCGCTGATTTCATCGAACTTTATCAACCTTTCGGAAATGACAAGCGCCACCTCTGCTATAGACTCATAGATCCATTCTGTTGGTTTTGGCTGCAGCAGGTTGATGGAAAGATGAGGGAAGAACATTTCTGGCAGAATCATCAGAATCAACCGGAATTGAACACTTGGCGTGGAATCGCCTTTGAAGAAATCTGCCTGTTGCATACATATCAGATAAAATGCGCACTTGGAGTGGGGCAGGTCGCATCCCACCAATCAAATTGGTCAATATCCGGTATGGTTGGCCATGAGGGGCATCAAGTTGACCTAATCATCAATCGTGCGGACAGAATTGTCAATATGTGTGAGATGAAGTTCTACAATGATGATTTTGAAGTAAGTTCTGAATATGCAAAGACTATCAGAAACCGTATGAATACTCTGATTGAACATTTGAGTAAGAAAACATCAGTTCAACCTACGCTTGTCACATCTTTCGGCATGAAGCATGGAATAAATTCCGGAGTCTTTACAAAAGTTGTAGTATTAGATGATTTATTCAGAGAATAGTATATAAGTAATCATTAAAAAATAACTTGGTAATCTTTATGATTCTTTTTGGTCCATTCCTTCTTCATCCGAAATGATGTATTGCGGGTAAAGGCAGAATACGGACAGCACCACCAGAAACAGAAGGAGAATTCCGATTGCGTCAGATGCAGATCCGTTTTTGTAAATGATATCATACAGCAACGCTGCCATCGCTGCGAAGGTTGAGGAAATTCCCACAAATTTTCACATCAAATTACCACAAATCTTCGTACCGAAAGGCCACAAATTTTCATGTCGTCTCTTGCTTTTCGACAGTTTTAATTTTTCGGATTCCAAATTTCGGATTCCAATTTTTGGAAATGAAATAAAGTTTATATATTTGCCTGAAAGATTTGGAATATGTTCAGGAGACAGAAGAGAAATCCATTCTATTATAGGCAGATAGAGGTTCCTGATGAGTATTTCTGTGACCGGAAGGAGGAGACGGAAACTCTGGTGAATTTGTTGTTGAATGATAATAATGTTGTTCTTAAAGCACCTCGCAGGTTGGGCAAATCATCACTGATATGCCATGTTCTCAAGCAGAATGGACTGAAGCACTACAATGCTGTTTTCGTGGATTTGTATCCTACGAGGAATCTTTCGGACTTCGTATCTGTGTTCGGGAGGGCGGTTTTGGACTGTGCTACCATCGGCAGGAGAGGGAGGTCACAGCTTACTGTGAAGTTGAGGTCCCATGCGGTAACCACGGAACTGACGATTCCTCAGATACTCAAAATTTCGGATACGAGAAGTTTTGAAGAGAGGGAGTTCAGTGATACTCTGCAGGAGATTTTCCGTTTTCTTGAGACCACATCGCAGCCTAATCTGATAGTGTTCGATGAATTTCAGCAGATTCTGGACTATAAGGAAGATAATGTTCCCGAGATATTGAGAACTTTCATACAGCGGGCGGAGAATACACGGTTCGTCTTTTCCGGGAGTGCCCAGCATATGCTTACAGGGATGTTCGAGGAACCGGGGAAGCCGTTTTTCCGAAGTTCCCGCACGCTTAATCTGACCATAATCCCGACGGACAGATATGTGGAGTTCTGCTGTGAACAGTTCAGAAATGCCAGGAAAGAGATAAGTGAAGAGGCCGTCCGTCTGGTGTACGATATTTTCAGCGGGAATACATATCTTATGCAGATGACGATGAATCAGGTGTTCCAATATGCTTCTTCCGGTCATATCACGACGGTCGATGATGTGAAGGCAGTAATCAACATGATCATCGATGAGAGGGCTGATGACTATAGGAGGATGCTTAGAAACATGAAGCCCAACTATGAGAAAGTTCTGTTGTGCATCGCTAATGAAGGCATCGCCGCAGAAATGACTTCCGCCGGAGTTCGTCAGAAATACGGACTGCCGTCGCCGGCTACGATAACTAACATTCTCAAGTTTTTTCTCGATGAGAACCAACGTGTAATCAGCGAACCGGGGCCTTGTTTATACAGGCTGGATGACCGCTATCTCGAACTCTGGGCTGCCAAATATATTTTCAAGGCACTGGAACGCAAGTTCCAGTCTGCAGAGCAGATGTTTCTGCTGGAGCGGAAAGCTGCCGATGTATTCTGATGTTATCAAAGATCGGACTGTTTCTGAATCCTGAAGACGAAACTTTCCTGCCGGGCACCGCCGGGTACCGTGAGGATGACACGGCCGTTCTGAATCTTGTATCTAAGTGTCTTGCCTGACTCCAGGGCGGTAATCCTCCCGGAAGGCAGGTTTCCGGACCATTCGATGGCCGCGGGGAGTTGTTCGCCGTCGGAGAGAGTATAGATGCCGTAGATGCAGGAGCCGTCCTTCGCTTCAGTGAACCATACTTTGCCGTCGTGATACGCGGGTGTGATGACGGTGGAGTAGATGGCTTCACCGTTTCTTCTGAGCCAGTCACCGATCTGGTGCAGGATGGCCTGTGCCTGGTCATCGATGGTACCCCAGGGGGTGGGCCCTATGCCGAGAAGAAGATTTCCTCCCTTGGCCACTATCTCGGTAAGCCTCGCGATGACGGATCGGGCGCTATGATAGTCGGGATTGAACTGCCAGCCCCAGCTGCAGAGCGGGTAGCAGGTCTCCCAGGGGATGTTCATCTGTTCTTCCGGAACTTCGTTTTCGGGAGTCTGATACTCTTCATATTTGTTCTTCTGTGCACGGTCTACACATATAAGGCCCGGATGACGTGTTCTGGCATCGGCGAGAATCTCACCGATATTCACTTCCGGACCACTGATCTGACCGCCGTCGAGCCAGAGGATGTCCAGATGTCCGTAGTCGGTGGTAAGTTCCTTCAGCTGGTTCATTGTGAAAGTGACATAGTTCTGCCACCAGTCGGGGTGCTTGGCCCTGTCGTAGTTCTGCATTCTGTCAGGGGCGGCGAGCAGCGGATTCCAGTACCATTCGCAGTGCCAGTCAGGTTTGGAGAAATATTCCCCCACCCAGAATCCCTTCTGGCGGAAAGCCTCGAGGACTTCTTTGGCGACATTGCTGCGCGGATTATCCGCAAAGGGACCGTCGGTTATCTTATAGTCCGTGTATTTGGTGTCGAACATACAGAAGCCGTCGTGATGCTTGGTGGTGAAGACCATATATTTCATCCCCGCATCCTTCATCACGTCAGCCCAGACGGACGGATCGAACCGGGTGGGATTGAAAAAGCGGTTCAGACCCCAATACCACTGCCGGAACTGTTCCAGGCTCATTCCGTGGTCGCGGCGGTATCTGTACTCCCATTCCTCATCCTCGGCGCAGAGGTTCCAGGACTCCATAATGCCTGGTACGGCATAAATCCCCCAGTGGAAGATGACTCCGAACTTGAGGTCCTGCCATCGGTCGATTTTCTGTAGTACGGCCGGATCTTCCGGCACTATATATCCGTTTACCGGGGTATATTTCCTGTTCTGTGCCCCTGCTTCGACTGAAGTGAAGATTATCAGGGATATGGCCAGAGCCAATAGTGAAAATCGTCTGCTCATCTGTTTGCGAATTATGTATGAGAATTATGATGATATCGAACCTGTCCTCTCAGAGAGCCATCGCCAGATAGACGATGTAGGCGATGTAGATCGCCATGAATAGCGCTCCTTCTATCCTGTCGATGCTTTTCTTCCTGAATGTGGAGTTGCAGAGGAAGAGGAACAGGGTGGTGGAGAGCATCACGAGCATATCGGTGAAAGTGATGTTGGACATCGTCAGGGGGGATATCAGGGAGGCTCCGCCGAGTATCAGCAGGATGTTGGAGATGTTCGAGCCTACGATATTTCCGAGCGCCATCTGTCCCTTACCTTTCAGTGCGGCCACCACGGATGCTGCCAGTTCGGGCATGGAAGTGCCGAGCGCCATTACCGTTATGCCTATGAATGCGTCGGATATGCCGAAATGGGAAGCGATGGCTGAGCCCGAGTTCACGAACAGACGCCCTCCGAAGATGAGCCCGCCGAGTCCGCCGAGCACGCAGATGACCGCCAGCCACAGGGGATACTGCTTCTGCTGCTCCTGTTCCTCATCCTGCGGGACATTCTTCCCGGTGCGGAATGAATAGATCATGAAGAGTACGAATCCGATCAGGAAAACCACTCCTTCGAGTCTGGAGATGGTGTCGGCCTCCGCTCCGAAGAGCGTCCTGTCGCTTCCGAAGACGAACAGCAGGAGCGAAGCCGCCAGGCAGATTGGTATGTCATAACGGATATTCCCCCTGGTGAGACCGATGGGGCGGACGAGGGCGGTGACTCCGAGAATCAGAAATACGTTGGCGATATTCGAACCGACGATATTGCCTACGGCAATATCGGGGGAACCGTTCAGCGAGGCGATGAAGCTTACCACCATCTCGGGGGTGGAGGTGCCGATGCCGACGATGGTCATTCCGACCACGAATTCGGAGATGCCCCATCTGCGGGCCATGGAGGATGCCCCTTCCACCAGATAGTTCGCTCCCAGCAGAATCAGTACAAGTCCCGCGAGGAGCAGAATGAATGTCCAAATCATAATTTGCAGTTTTTTAATTTCCTCTTCCGTCCGATGTGATCAGTGATATAAGTTCGTTGATGGCTGCCTCCTGGGGAATGCCTCTTCTGACGGGTTCCTTCCCCCGGTAGAGGGTGACTTTCCCGCGTCCTTCCCCGACATAGCCGTAGTCGGCGTCAGCCATCTCTCCGGGGCCGTTCACGATGCATCCCATCACGGCGATGGTGAGCCCTTTCAGGTGGGAAGTCCTCCTTTTCACATCGTTGAAGACGGTTTCTATATCGTACAGCGTCCTTCCGCAGGACGGACAGGCTACATATTCGCACCGGGTTATTTTCCGGCGGGTGGCCTGCAGGATGTCGTCCCTGAATTCTCCAATGCGTTCCGGGCCCAGCTCCTTTCCCGAGACACAGCCTTCCAGAGTGAAATCGTCCAGTGTCCGGTCGAGCAGGGCGGGGCCTATGGCGCAGGCGGCATCGGTGATGAATTCCTCCATCGTCCCGGTGCTTATATTCCAGACTCCGGGGGCGGTCAGGTATTTGTCATTATTGCCTCCGGCAAAATATTCCGCCACCCTGAGGGCCACCGGAATCTCCTTCACAGGGTCTTCGGTGAGGGAGACGCGGATGGTGTCTCCGATGCCTTCGCGGAGCAGGCAGGCGAGCCCGGCCGCAGATTTGATGCGGCCCATATCTCCGTTTCCGGCTTCCGTAACTCCCAGGTGGAGGGGATAGACCGTTCCTTCGGAGAGCATCCTTTCATACAGGAGCCTGTAGGCCTGCACCATCACGGGGACGTTGCTCGCCTTCAGCGAGAGGACCACGTTCTCGAAATGCTCCCGGCGGCACATCTCCACCCATTCCCAGATGGCTTCCACCATACCGGTGGGGGTGTTGCCGTAGAGGCCGGTGATACGCTCTCCGAGGGAGCCGTGGTTTATGCCTATGCGCACGGCCGTGCCGTGTTCGCGGCAGACCGAAAGGAATTCCTTGAATCTGGCACGGGCCAGAGTGTGGTCCTTATGGAAATTCCCGGGGTTTATCCTCACCTTGTCCGCCACCGAGGCCGCCGCGATGGCCGCGTCGCTGCTGAAGTGGATGTCGGCCACCAGAGGGGTGCGGATGCCCATCGAGAGCAGTCCGGACTTGATGGCCCCGAGGGACTCCACCTCCCGGACTCCCTGGGTGGTCAGCCGGATCAGCCGGGCGCCTGCCTCGTGGAGGGATACACATTGCCGTAAGGCGGCATCTATATCATTCGTGTCGACGTTGCACATGCTCTGGACGGCCAGGGGATGACCCTTTCCGAGCAGAACTCCTTTTATGTCCGCCGTGATGTATCTGATGTCTGTCATTTCAATTTTATGTGAAGTCCGCAACTGCCAAATATGCTGTAGGGGTGGGTGTAGAGCCAGACGCTGCTGCTCAGCTTTTCGGGATCGTAGAGGAATGACAGGCAGTACTGGAATCCCGCTTCGAAGTAGATTTCGAAAATTCCGAAACGGAGGGCCGCCCCGCCGTGTGCCTCCAAGCCAAGTTCGAACCTGTTGTCGAAACAGTCCCATCCACCTTCCTTGTCGGTGTTCAGACGATATCCTACGTACGGACCCATGCTGAGGGGAATGCGGAAATGCTTTCCTATGTCGAGGTGGAATGCTGAGAGGACAGGGACCTGCACGGTAGTGTATGTCTGGTTCAGCTCTTCATAGTATTTCTCTATCTTGAGCCCTCCTCCGGTGTAGCGGAGGCCTGTCTGGAAGCCGAAGCATCCTATATATCCCCAGAGGGGATGATAATACGTATAGAGAATCTCGAAAGTCATGGGGTTGACCAGCATCTTCTGCTCTACGGTCTTGCTGGTGAAAGTGCCGGAGACGGCCACGGAGTACCGTACACCTATGAGATGCTCCGGGACCTTGACGGTATGGGTTTTTACAGTATCGATGGCTTTGGTCTCGAAAACCCCTTCCTGTGCCGTTGCGGCTGCAGGGAAGAGTATCGACGCGACGATTATCGGGGCTATGTGCCGGAGGAGCGCTTTCATCTGAACATTTCTTCTAAATCGACAGTCTGTTCCATATCCATCCGTTTGGGAAGCTTCAGGATGAATGCATCATTCCCGGGGGCTTTGCTGAAACGGAACAGCAGCACTTTCTCGGGCTGAAGATGGTCCAGCAGAGAGCCTGTGTCCAGAAGTCCGTTGCCATTCTTGTCCTCTGTGATTCTGACGGAGTATTGTCCCTCCCTCAGATAAGGGAACAGGAGTTTCGAATCTTCCTTTATCCGGAATGACCGGAATACCCTGTCGCGTTTTTCACTTATGAGTTCGACTATGTATTCCGTGTGTACATTATGTATGTCGAGGGTGATGGAACTCAGTTCTTCGCTGTTGGGCAGTGTGATGCGGGTGTCCAGACTGTCGCACGGGAGTCCGTAGATATCCTTGAACAGGCGGTGGGGGAACTTGAGGGTGTAATCATACCCCGGCTGTATCTTTTTGGTCATTCGGAGCACATATTTCCTGGTAGTTACGGAATCCGGTTCCACGGATACCTTCTCCCAGGAGACCTGCTGCCTGGTATTTACACATTTGAGCCTTATGGAATCGAACGGAGCCGCCGTGAGCGGAGTCTTGAATTCGAGTATGAAACCGTCCTGTTCCACATTCTCGGGAGTGGCGGTCATGGTGAATGCGGCGACGGTATCTTTCACTTCCACCGCATTTCCTCGGCGGTCCTTGGTGAGTTTCGGCTTCGGTGGGGGGAGACGCAGGGTGTCCCTTTTGGGGACCGGTATGTTCAGTGAGTCATCGGTCATCATATACTTGTACGTGACTGTGATGGTATCCTTGTCGAATCCGCCGTCGTTTATCCATACGGTGAGGGAGTCCTGCATGATGTTTTTCTCGACTATCATTTTTTCCGGAGGAAGTCCTGCGACCCGGAGGGAATCCAACTGTACGTATGGAGCCCTGAAAGAGAGATAGAACATCCTCTTCTGAGGACGGCCCCTGGATTTCAGATACTGTCGGGACTGGACTTCCCTGAAGAGTGCCAGCTGCAGCTGTGAAGGTCTGGAGAGACAGAGCAGGGTGTCCTTTATGTCAGTGACGGCAAGTTCCGGCATATCCAGAACCATTACCCGGTCCGGCACCAGTATGGTGTCCAGAAAGGCTATCATATCCGTCTCCGGATCATATTTGTTGTTTCCGTTCTCATCCTTGATGGCATAGACGCGGTAAGGTATGTTTTTCAGATTCCTCACGGTGAAATACCCCCAGTCATCGGTTTTGGCGGCTGCATCGGGAAGTTTATTGAAAAGTGCGGAGTCGGAAAGGTCCTTGTGGAAAAGTACCGTGATGCCTTTTTCCTGAAGGAGGGAAGCGGCGTTGGAGACTGTTCCCGAAACGAAAAGCGAATCTATTATGCTGCCTGTGGAGAAACTGTACACGAACTTGGGGAATGGATTGCCTTCGTTGTTGTCGGAGACGGCATTTCCGAGGTCGAGGGAATAGGTGGTGTTCGAGTCCAGAGGCTCCTTGAAATATATTATAAGAGCCTTTCCCTTCATTTTCCACTGGGGCTTCTTCACCTGCGGGGGGGAGAGGAAAATGTTCTGGTTGGCATCCTTCACCTGCACGTATTCGTCGAAGATGAAGGAGATGGCGCTGCTTTTCGGATCCACAGGACAGTTTATGGCATTATATACCGGCTCGCAGGCCAGCAGAACCGGGGGTATGGTATCCTTCGGACCTCCGGACGGTGGAGTGGACGTATTGGCGCAGGAGCGCGTCACCATCGGTGCCGCGAGTACCAGCAGCAGAAACGTCAGTGCCGGTGTCAGAACTCGTCTGGTCATTCTATTCTTCATTTATGTCTGCACGGGAGACGCTTTCGACTCCCTGGATTTCTTTTATTTTCGATATCAGGCTGTTAAGTGTCTCGATGTCGTGGACATACAGGTCTATGTAACCTTCGAATATGCCGTCGTGCGCACTTATCATTATTTTTCTCATATTTATGTTCATCTCGGTGGAGATGCGCCTGGTCAGTTCCCTGAGTATGCCCATCCGGTCTATGCCCATCATCTTCACCCTGGCCAGAGAGGAGAGGATGGTATGCCTTGCCCAGACTACATTCACTATCCTGTCGCCCTGTTCGGATGCCAGCTTCTGTGCCTCGGGACAGCTTTTCTTATGTATGTGGACCTCCCCTTCGGAATCCATGAATCCCACTACCGAATCTCCGGGGATGGGATTGCAGCATTCCGCCGTATGATAGGAGAGCGATTTGTCTATGTTCTCCTTCAGATAGTACTTCCTGTCCTTTCCGAGTGAACTGGGGTCTGCCTTTTCCTGCCGTGATGCGGTTTCGTCGGCACCGTCACCGGCCATATCATCTTCTTCCGACTCTTTTTTCTTTCCTCCAAGAAGATTGAATGTCCAGTAGATCACATTCTTCTTGGATTTGTTCTTCTTGAGAACCTTTTCCAGATCGTCGAGGCTTATAAGATGCGACGCTATCTTGCTGTAGAGTTCTTCTTTTTCTGAAAGGTGGTATTCGTCCAGAAGTTTCTTCAGAACCCGGCTCTGCAGCTGTACATTATATTTTTCCAGCTCCGAGACCAGCATCTCGTGTCCTTTCGAGATACTGTAGTTTACATCTTTCTTGAGCGCGTCCGTGACGTGTCCGATGGCTTTCGGGGATTTCAGGAAATCGAGCCATTCCCGCTGCGGCTGCCGGTTCTCCGCGGTTATTATCTCCACCTGGTCCCCGTCTTTCAGAATGGTGCTGAGAGGGTGAAGCTTGTAGTTTATCTTCGCGGCGATGGCCTTGTTCCCTATCTGGGAGTGTATCTCGTATGCGAAATCGAGAGCGGTGCATCCCGAGGAGAGTATGACGGTCCGGCCTTTTGGGGTGAAGACGGTAATCTGTGAACTGAGGAGGCGGTCGTGGAATTTTCCGAGAAAATCGAGGGCGTTGGCGTCCGGATCATTCAGAATATCCTTCACCATTATGAGCCACCTGTCCATCTCATTCTCCCCGGAAGTCGAATTGTTCGGCACGTCCCGGGATGCATTCTTCTTGTATATCCAGTGCGCGGCCAGTCCTCTTTCATCGATGGCGTCCATCCTTTCGCTGCGGATCTGTATCTCGACCCAGGAACCGGAGGCACTCATCACGGTGCAGTGGAGGGCTTCATAGCCGTTCAGTTTCGGGGTGGTCACCCAGTCGCGGATACGTTCCACCATGGATGTGGGGTAGAGGCCGGTTATCAGAGCGTAGATGTTCCAGGCCTGTGTCCTTTCGTCTATGTGCTGTTTCGGCTGGAAAATGACCCTGACCGCATAGATGTCGAATATCTCTTCGAATTCGACATGCTTCGTCATCATCTTCTTCCACACCGAATAGGGAGTCTTCAGTCTGGTATTCACCTTGGCGGAATACCCGTTCCGGCGGAGGACATTCTCTATGGGGGTGATGAAGTCCTTCATGTCCGGATAACGCCTGGCGGCGACCTCGTTCAGTCTGGTGCTGAGGTCAAGGTATTTTTCCGGCTCCTTGTTCTTCATCCAGATGTTCTCCATTTCGGACTTTATGCTGTAGAGACCTAGCCGGTGGGCCAGGGGGATGAAGATGTACATGGTCTCGCTGAGGATTTTCTCCTTCTTGTAGTCCGGCATCGAGCCGATGGTCCTCAGGTTGTGGAGACGGTCCGCCATCTTGATGAGAATGACTCTTGTGTCGTCATTCAGGGTGAGGAGGATCTTCTTGAAATTTTCCGCCTGGAGATTCTCGGTTTCCATATTGAAAGCGGACTTTATCTTGGTGAGACCGTCCACCAGGGAGGCGATTTTCTCTCCGAACAGATGACTGATGTCATCCAGAGTGTATTCGGTATCCTCGACCACGTCGTGGAGGAGGGCGGTGACTATGGATTTGCACCCCAGACCTATCTCGTCCACCACTATTCTGGCCACGGATATGGGATGGATTATATAAGGTTCTCCGGAGCGTCTGTGCACTCCGTAATGTGCCTTGTTGGCGAATTCGAAGGCACGGATCACCATATCGAATTCCTCCTGGGTGGCGCACCGTTTCACCGAAGATTCTTTCAATCCTTCGAAAGCCTTAAGAATCAATTCGTTTTCTTCTGTGGTGAAGTCCATCTCCCTTACTCCTATCTTATATGTCAGAACAGAGTGTCTTCCGCAGCGGAAGCCTCTCCGATCATCTCTGCAAATTTGTTCTCGTCGATTATGGATATACCGAGCTTTTCAGCTTTCCTCAGCTTTTCCGGACCGGCCTTCTCTCCGGCCAGGAGGTAGGTGGTGGTCCCGCTGACGGAACCGGTATTGCGGCCGCCGTGGGCGGAGATCTTTTTCTTCAGTTCTTCCCGTGAGACCGAGAAGTTTCCCGAGATTACTATAGTGCACCCTTTCAGTGAATCGGAAAGGGGCTTGTCTTCGTCTTCATCGAGCTCGAACCTCAGGCCGGCTTCCTTCAGTCGGGAGACCATCTCCAGATGTTCCGCATGGGAGAACCAGTCGAGTATGGTGTCCGCCAGGATGTCCCCCACCTCATCGATGGAGAGAAGCTCCTCCCGGGTGGCATTTTTCAGGGCATCTATGGATCTGAATCTGGAGGCCAGCAGCGCGGCTGTGGTCTCACCGATATGCCTTATGCCCAATGCGAAAAGCACTCTGGGGAACGGTACGCTCCCGGATGCGGCCAGACTCTCCAGCAGGCGTTGCGCGGAGCGCTCCTTCCAGCCTTCCAGCTTCAGCAGGTCCTCCCGGGTGAGTGCATACAGGTCGGGCAGTTCCTTTATGAGACCCTTGTCGTACAACTGCGCTACGGTGGCTTCCCCTATCAGGATATCCATCGCCTTTCGCGAAGCGAAATGGAGGAAACGGCCCTGAATCTGCTGGGGACATCCGTCCTGGTTCGGACAGTAGTGCCTGGCCTCGTCCGCATCTTTCTTCAGCGGCGAGCCGCAGTCGGGACAGACCGTGGGGAAAACCGGTTTGGGAGAGTCCGGATGGCGTTTTGAAAGTTCCACGCGCGTTATCTTCGGAATAATCTC
This sequence comes from Bacteroidales bacterium UBA1722, assembly GCA_002317435.1. Taxonomy (GTDB): domain Bacteria; phylum Bacteroidota; class Bacteroidia; order Bacteroidales; family UBA932; genus Minthomonas. Next base: position 17,657 of record DCIQ01000199.1, read on the forward strand.
CCCTCCCTTCTCTACGTAAACGTAATCGTCGATGCGGATATCCAGGGATATCATCTGCTCAAAATTGTGGAGAGTGGCCCTTTTGACCACGGTTCCGGAGAGTTGGACGGGCTCCAGGTTCGCCACCGGGGTGACGGCGCCGGTACGCCCCACCTGATAATCGAAGGAGAACACTCTGGTGAGCGCCTCTTCCGGCTTGAACTTGAAGGCCGTGGCCCATCTGGGGGTCTTCGCCGTGAATCCCAGCCGCTTCTGCAGGGCGAGGTCGTTCACTTTTATGACGATGCCGTCGGTGGGGAACGGCAGGAACTTTCTTCGGGAATCCCATTCCTCTATGTATTCCAGCACCTCCTCCATGGAGTGGCATATCCTGGTATGTTCCGATACCGGAAGTCCGTGTTCGCGGGCCCAGGAGATGGCTTCCGTGTGTCTGGCGAACGGAAGATTGTCCCCGAGAATGTGGTACAGGACACATTCGAGGCCTCTGTTTCTGACCAGTGAAGGATCCAGAAGTTTCAGGGAACCCGATGCCGCGTTCCTGGGATTCGCGAAAGGTGTCTCCTCCTGTGCCTCCTTTTCGGCATTCAACCTGTCGAAAGCATCGTAGGGCATATATATTTCACCCCTTATCTCGAAATCGAAATCCGTCTCCCCGACGGATAAGGGGATGGTGCCGATGGTCAATACGTTGGATGTCACATCGTCCCCCCTGGTGCCGTCCCCTCTGGTGAGGGCGCGAACAAGCCTCCCTTTCTCATACGTGAGGCAGACGGCCGTCCCGTCGAATTTCAGTTCGCAGTTATATTCCGTGTCCCCGCCTGTGACATTGCGGATTCTGGTGTCGAATTCGGACAGCTCTCCGGGATTATAGGTGTTTCCGAGGGAAAGCATCGGAAAACGGTGAGGATACTGGGAAAATTCCTTTCTGGGAGAGTCTGACAGGTCACTGCCCACTTTCTGGGTGGGAGAGTCCGCGGAGGCGAATTCAGGGAACATCTTTTCCAGAGTGGCGAGCTCCTGCATCAGCAGGTCGTACTCGAAATCAGTTATCGTCGGAGCATTCAGAACGTAATAACGTCTGTTGTGTTCCGCAAGTTCCGTCCTGAGTTCTCTGATTCTGGATGCCCCTTGTTTTTTAGTTATCGCCATACCGATTCCCGACAGCCGGGTGAAATTAATCTCACAAATATACGAACATTTTTGCACCCCTTTGAAAATAAAGGGTAAATTCGCCCCTCGTAAATATACATTTATATTATATGAAGTCTATAGTAATTCTCGCAGGTGGCGGTCCTGCTCCAGGAATCAATACCGTCATAGGTACTATCTCCAAAGTATTCATCTCGAAAGGTTATCAGGTAATCGGTCTTCACGGCGGGTATTCCGGTCTCTTCTCCAAGGAACCGAGATACGAAATCCTCGATTTCAAGAGGGCTGACGAGATATTCAACCGTGGCGGATCATATCTCATGATGAGCCGTTTCAAACCCACCCAGGAAGATTTCGAGAAGAATTTCAACGAATCGTTCTTCAAGGATAATGATATCAAACTTCTGGTTACCGTAGGTGGCGACGATACCGCCTCTACCGCCAACAGAATCGCCAAGTTCCTCCAGGCGAGGCAGTATCCCATCCAGAACATCCACGTGCCCAAGACCATCGACAACGACCTTCCCCT
>DCIQ01000030.1:0-6919 GCA_002317435.1 Bacteroidales bacterium UBA1722
TCGGTCACCTGACCCTTGTCATAACCTTCAAGGCCGGGTTTCGTCTCCTCGTTATAGAGAACTTCGTAAGTGGGGTTGTAAAGAACCTCGGTGACACCGTTGATTCCGTACTTGGTCAAATCGATTTTAGACATAATGCTATAATTAATAAAGTAATTGATTCCGTGTCAGCGTGCCGGGCGGCTGAAACTCCGATACCGCCCCAAAGCGCCGCAAATTTACTTCAAATTTTGTTCCCAAAAAAGAAAATGCGGACCATTTCCGAATTTTCCCGACTTCTGAAATCTTTACCGGTGAATTCCGTCAGTACATTGGCTGTCTTTCCATAAAAATTTAGGATATTTGCAGACATATTTACCTGATTCAAGTTTCGCATATGCGGAACTTATATTGCCAAATATCAATGAATACACTTTCCAACAGACTTCAGAAACTTTCCCCTTCCGCTACTTTCGCCATGTCTCAGAAGAGCAGCGAACTGAAAGCCAAGGGTGTAGATGTTATCAACATGGCAGTGGGCGAACCCGATTTCAACACCCCCGACCATATAAAGGCCGCCGCTGCGGATGCCATCGCCGCAGACTGGTCCAGATATTCTCCGGTGACCGGATACCCCGACCTGCGCAGCGCCATCTGCGGCAAGCTCCTGAAAGAGAACGGTCTCACCTATGAGCCTTCCCAGATAGTGGTCTCCAACGGTGCCAAGCAGGCCATCACCAATACCGTTCTCGCTCTGGTGAATCCGTCCGATGAGGTGATAATCCCCACTCCCTGCTGGGTGAGTTACCCTCAGATGGTGAAACTGGCCGAGGGGACACCTGTCACCATCAAGGCCCCCATCGAACAGGACTTCAAGATTACGGCGGCCCAGCTGGAAGAGGCCATCACCCCCCGCACCAAACTGATAATCCTCTGTACCCCTTCGAACCCCACCGGTTCGGTCTATTCCGCCGAAGAACTCCGTTCCCTGGCCGAGGTGATAGTGAAGCACGAAGATCTGTACGTAATCTCCGATGAGATATATGAACACATAATTTATACTGAGAAACCTGTCTCCATCGCCACCTTCCCGGGAATGCAGGAACGTACCATAGTCATCAACGGGGTCTCCAAGGCTTATGCCATGACAGGATGGCGCATCGGATTCAGCGCCGCCCCCGCCTGGATAACGAAGGGTATAAATATGCTTCAGGGCCAGTATACCAGCGGTCCCTGCTCACTCAGCCAGAGAGCGGCTCTCACCGCCTGGAATGCATCCCAACAGTGCGTGGAAGATATGAGAAAGGTATTCGAGCGCAGGCGTAATCTCATAGTGGAACTCACCCGTGCCATCCCCGGCCTGGAGGTGAACGTGCCTCAGGGTGCGTTCTATCTCTTCCCCAAGTGCTCTTCCTATTATGGAAAGAGCGACGGAGAGAAGGTTATCCGCACTTCCGACGATCTGGCGATGTATCTTCTGGAAGTCGGTCACGTGGCTACCGTAGGAGGGGATTCGTTCGGCTCGCCCGAATGTTTCAGGATGTCCTATGCCACGTCTGACGACAATATAAAAGAGGCTCTCCGCCGTATAGGCGAGGCTCTTTCCAGACTGAAATAGAGGATGTAAGTCCTTCGGAAACCCACTGGAGAGGAGGAGATATGATACTGGAGACATTGCAGCGGTTCTGGGGGTATTCTTCTTTCCGCCCGGGGCAGGAGGAGATTATCGGTGCGGCCCTCGCCGGAGAGGACGTGCTGGCCATATTGCCGACAGGCGGAGGGAAATCCATCTGTTTTCAGGTGCCGACCATGGAGAAGGAGGGGCTGGCGATAGTCATCACCCCGCTCATCTCGCTCATAAAGGATCAGGTGCAGAATCTGCAGGCACGCGGGATAAAGGCTGTCGCCATCCATTCTGGGATGACCTTCCACGAGATAGACGTCGCTCTGGACAATGCCCGTTTCGGGGATTACAAGTTCCTGTACGTCTCTCCGGAGCGTCTGAGGACGGACTTGTTCCGTGCCCGTGTCGTCGGGATGAACGTCAGTTTCATCGTGGTGGACGAAGCGCACTGCATCTCCCAGTGGGGGCATGATTTCCGTCCGGACTACCTGGAAATAGGCGCTCTCAGGGACATTCTCCCCGGTGTGCCGGTAATCGCCCTTACGGCCACCGCCACCCCCCGTGTGGCGGGGGAGATAATGGACAATCTTCATTTCGCTTCGCGCAATATGTTCTGCACGGGGTTCTCCCGTCCCAATCTGGCCTACGTGGTGCGGAACGTAGAGGACAAATTCGGAAAACTCCTCTCCGTCTGCCGTTCGGTCCGGGGGACAGGCATAGTGTATGTCCGGGAGAGGAAGCGGACGAAGGAGATCGCCGAGTTCCTGCAGGTACAGGGGGTGGATGCGGATTTCTATCACGCCGGACTGGGCAAGGAGGAGAGAAGTGAGAAGCAGGACCGGTGGAAGAAGGGAGAGCTGAGGATCATCGTGGCGACCAATGCCTTCGGGATGGGCATAGACAAACCGGATGTGCGGTTCGTGGTCCATTTTGATCTGCCGGAATCTCTCGAAGCCTATTATCAGGAGGCGGGGCGCGCCGGCAGGGACGGGAAGAAGTCGTATGCCGTGCTGTTGTGGAACAGGACCGACATCAGCCGGCTGAACCGCATTTACAAGGTCACGTTTCCGGAACCGGAATATATAGCTGACATCTATCAGAAGGTGTTCATCTTTCTGGGTGTGGCTTATGAAGACGGCAGGAATTCCACGCGGAAGTTTGACTTCGAGGAGTTCGCGCGGCACTATCATCTGAATTCCACATCGGCGTGGTATGCCATAAGATATCTGGACAGCGCCGGTTATTGGACCGTCTCCGACGAAGTGGACAATCCCAGCCGCATGATGTTTACGGTGAACCGGGACGCTCTCTACCGGGTCCAGCTGAGGGACAGGAATCTGGACACGTTCATCAAGGCTCTGATGCGGATTTATCCGGCCCTTTTCTCCGTGCTGGTGGCCATAGACGAGGATTTCATCGCCAGGGTCATCAAGGATTCCGCCGTCAAGGTAAAGGAGATGCTGCTGCAGCTTTCCCGCGAGCATCTCATCACCTACATTCCCAGAGTGCGTTCCCCGTTGATAACCTTCACCACGGAGAGGCTCACTCCCGAGAATCTGTACCTGTCAGCCAAAACCTATAACGACAGAAAAGATACTTACAAGCGGAAAGTGGATGCCGTGCTGGACTATATCTCCCCCGTGGCGGATTCTTCCGACGGCCATCTTCCGTGCCGTTCGCTCCGGCTGACCGCCTATTTCGGGCAGAAGGAGGAACATCCCTGCGGTATCTGCGACCTGTGTGCAAATCACTCCTGATAATGGAAAAGATAATGGAATTCGATTCGGTGGAACTCTCCGTGGACGGGAGGGAAGTGGTCATACTCGACCAGACTCTTCTCCCTCTGGATGAGAAATTCGTCACTCTGACCACCGCAGAAGATGCCTTCGATGCCATCAGACTTTTGAAAGTCAGGGGAGCGCCCGCCATAGGCATCGCCGCCGCATCGGTGCTGGCGATGTGCATGAACCGCTTCAGCGGTGACGATTCCGCCCCTTTCGAAAGGGAATTTGTCCGGGTGAAGGACCTGTTGTGCTCCGCGCGTCCTACGGCGGTGAATCTGAAATGGGCGCTGGAGAGGATGGAAAGACGATACAGGGAATATTGCCGCACCTGCGGCAATACGACTTCCATCTCCACCGATGAACTCCGCCGTGCCCTGACGCAGGAAGCCCGCGACATCAAGCGGGAGGACATCAGTATGTGCGAGAGCATCGCGGAAAACGGCCTGACGCTTCTGAAACCCGGATGCGGAATCCTCACCCACTGTAATGCCGGCCATCTCGCAGTATCCCGTTTCGGTACGGCCCTCGCTCCGGTCTATCTGGCACAGCAGCGGGGATATGCACCCAGGGTCTTCGCCGACGAGACCCGCCCTCTGCTGCAGGGTGCCCGTCTGACGGCATACGAACTGATGAAGGCCGGGGTGGACACTACGCTGATATGTGACAATATGGCCTCGCTGGTGATGAGCCGGGGGGAAGTTGATGCCGTAATGGTGGGTTGCGACCGGGTGGCGGCGAACGGTGACGTGGCGAACAAGATAGGCACCGGGGGGCTGGCCATCCTCGCCCGGTATTACGGGATTCCGTTCTATGTGCTGGGACCTTCGAGCACCATCGATATGAATTGCCCGACAGGGCGGGACATAATCATCGAAGAACGTCCCGCATACGAGGTGACGGATATGCATTACCTGCAGCCCCGCGCACCCCTCGGAGTGAAAGTCTATAACCCGGCATTCGATATCACACCGGCCGCTCTAGTTACGGCGCTGGTCACCGACAAGGGAATCTTCAGAAGATAGGGCGGGCAGGAGACACCCCCTTGCCCGGGAATGGAGGATCGCTATTCCGCGGCGGCATCGTCCGCCTCGCAGATGTCTCCGTTGTAGTTCATGATGCTTCTCGAATTGGTGCGGAACATGGCGTTTATGGTTTCACCCTCATATATGGTCAGGGTGACTTCCCATGTCAGATGATTCGAGTCGGTGCACTTGAATTTCAGCACCAGTTCCTTTCCGTCCTTCCTCGCGGTCTCGCTGTACTGCTCCATCTCACCGTCCACCTCTATGGAAGGGTCCCCGCCATAGACAGGACTCTCGTCAGTCCCGATGAACGGCAGGAATGTGTTTATGCGGCCATCCTTTACGGTAAGGTAATATGTCTCATCCACTCTGGGAGGCATTCCGTTTCCGGGATAGACGTGAGTGATTCTCGCCTTGAAATCTTTTGGTGTGAACTTGTCGGGCTGTCCGGTCCCGGCGGAAAGGGCCAGAACTGAAATGATGCAGAAAATCAGAGCTGATGATACTGTCCTTTTCATAATCGTAATGTTTTTCCGTCAGCGGTACAATCTTCGTGCCCGGAAGAGAGGCCTGCTATTGTTTGGCTGAAAGTATTATCTTTGTAGCACTATGAAAAAAATTTTAGCTATTTCCTTATCGGCGGCCTTCTTGATATCCTGTGCCGCATCGGGTCAGCATCATGTGGCTGACGACACATTGTCAGACGAACAGTTCATCACACCTGAATGCTGCCGGGCGATGCCCATACACGCCACCTTCCTGGATGAAATCAGCTGGGACATACCGCATCAGAACTGGGGGGTAAAGGAATGGGACCGTGACTTCCACGCGATGAAAGATATGGGTATCAATACCGTGGTGATGATCCGCTGCGGTCTGGGACGCTGGATAGCCGCTCCGTTCAAGAGTGTTCTGGAATCGAAGGATGATATCTTCTATCCCCCCATCGACCTGGTGGAGATGTTCCTCACTCTGGCTGACAAATATGACATGGCATTCTATTTCGGGCTCTATGACTCCGGATACTGGTGGCATATCGGAGAATATCAGACCGAAATAGACGTGAACATCAGGCTCATCGATGAAGTCTGGGCCAAATATGGACATCACAAGAGTTTCCAGGGATGGTATCTCTGTCAGGAAGTGAGTCTCCGCACCAGAAACATCTCCAGAATCTTCGCGGAGATGGGCCGTCACGCCAAGCAGGTGTCCGGAGGTCTGCCCACTATGATAAGCCCCTATATCCACGGAATCAAGACCGATCAGGTAATGGCCGGAGACCAGGCCATCACTCCGGAAGAACACGAACGTCAGTGGGACTCCATCCTCGCCGACCTGGACGGTGCCGTGGACATAATGGCATTCCAGGACGGGCAGGTGGATTATCAGGAACTCTATCAGTACCTGTGCATAAACAAGAAACTTGCGGACAAATACGGCATCCACTGCTGGACGAACGTGGAAAGTTTTGACCGCGACATGCCCATCCGCTTCCTCCCCATCAAATGGGAGAAGCTGCTCTATAAACTGGATGCCGCCCGCCGTGCCGGGATGGAAGATGTGATCACTTTCGAATTCTCCCATTTCATGTCACCGAATTCGGAATATTCTTCTGCCCAGGGACTTTATGCACGTTACTGCGACCATTTCGGCATCACCGATTACTGGGAGGAGGACAGAAATTAGACAAACTCCGATATAACGATAGAATTCGTATCGTATATTTGTCTGCCGTATTCAAGGCGGCAACATCGATCAGAACTAAAAATTATAAGTTATGTCATTCACTAAAATTATCGCAGTAGCAGCGATGACCTTATTTTTGGCTACACCGGTATTCGCACAGAATACCACGACCGGCGGAACGCTTACCGCCGGTAACGGACTCTCGGCGGGCAAGGCTCTCCTTTCGCTTTATACACAGTACAAGGCGGATGGCAAACTCGATCTTTCCAACGCGAACAATATCGCGAACATCACCTCGCTGGTTTCGAACGTCTACGGTCTGACCAAGAATTCCAACACGACCAATTTCTTGTCGGGACTTATCTCCGGTTCCAAGAATCTGGTGAACACTTCCAATTCCACGAGTGTCCTGAGCACGTTGGCATCCATATCGAATCTTGACGCCAGTTCGATCACCACTTCGGTAGCGACCGGTGCCGCGAAAAGTCTGCTGTCAAAACTGGGCGGGAACAAATCCGGAAACACCGCTTCGAGTGCGGCCACTACGGCAGCCAATGCCTTGTCTACGCTTTTCTCCAAGCTCTGACAGGCGATCCCTCTATGACAATCGGGCGGAAAGTCATGATTTTACAGACTTTCCGCCCGATTTGTTCATTCGCCTCTGACTGATGATATGAAGTCACGGACAGCGGCGGTATATCCTGCCTGGTCTTTCTCGAAGGCTTGTGCGTGACCGGCATCCCGAACCAGATACATCTTCTTGAATCCCTGTGTCTTGGCATCGAAACAGCGATATATGTCGGAAGTGGGGACGTAGGTGTCGC
>DCIQ01000030.1:6984-7835 GCA_002317435.1 Bacteroidales bacterium UBA1722
CTGGAGGCCTCCTTGAAGTCCCATCCGTAACGTATCCGGCAGATTATGTCGGCTGCATTCAGAAGGGGGAAGGCGGGGAGACCGAATTCCTCCCGGAGCTGTTTGGCGAACTGGTCCCATACGCTGGTATATCCGCAGTCTTCGACGTATGCGCTCACCCACTCGGGATCGGGGTCTCCGCTGAGCATCATAGTGGTGGCGGCACCCATCGAGACGCCGTGCACCACCATAAAATCATCGTGCCAGAGATTGTGCGCCACTTCTGTCCACATGGCTGCGTTCAGACGGTCCAGCCATCCCATCTGTATCGATTCCCCTTCGCTCTGGCCGTGGAACTGCTGGTCGAAAATGAGGATATTGAAATTGAGGGAGTCCCGGTACATCCTGGAGACAGGCATCATCGAGACTATATTATCCGTGTACCCGTGGACCAGTACCGCCGTGCCCTGCGCACTGTCCGGATCGGCTGCACAGGCGAATACCGCATGCTGCCTGAATCCCCGGTCGTTTACGATGCTGGTGTCGCGCAGAAGGCCGCTCTCGCGGAGTCCGGTGTACCAGGTGTAGAATCCTGGTACTCTCCTGTCCATTTTGTGAGCCGTAAGTTCATAATCAAAATCCCTGTCGTCCGGGACGAGGGCGTATCCTGTCATATAATAACCGCCGGCGACAGTGACGGCCAGAAACAGAATGATAAACGTAAGAAGTGTGTTGGAGACTATCCTGATGTTTTTTTTCATATCTGAGAATCGTTAATGCGATGCATGTTGAAGCGAATATACATAAATTCCGGACGACTTTACAGCATCGGTCCCGAATATCGACTATTATGTTCTGAAAATTAGATATTA
>DCIQ01000172.1:0-3126 GCA_002317435.1 Bacteroidales bacterium UBA1722
AGGACAAAGCGATAATCAATAATGTGTGCTTCATATCCGGTATGTTTTATCTGTCATGAATTCAATTCCTCTTGTAAATATGGGAAGTTTTCCCCGGATTCCGACAATCAAAGACGGGAAAAAATTCGTAAAAACCCTGGAGACGGATTAAAACAAGTGCCTCCGATGTGCACGCCCCCCGTCCAGAGACACTTCTGAGAAGGGGTACTGCACATTACCCCCCCTGTAAACCCCTCCGATGTGCACGACCCCCTCCCAGAGACCCTTCTGAGATGGGGTGTTGCACATCGCACCCCTTGACTGAAGTGGACTGGCAGGCCCTCCCCGCAGGCCCTCCGGAGACCTTTCGCTTCAGCGGCCGGTCAGGTCTCCGGATGGCCTTCGGAGAGGACGGACCCGTCCGCTTCAAGTAATAAAACAGTGCAGAAAAACGCAAGTCAAACGAAACATCCCCAACCACCGACCAAATGTTTCCCATAAACCCAAACGCTCCCTCACTCAAACCCGAACTTTTGCAAGTAATCCCAAAAAATAAACCATCAGACAAAAACCGTTTGACCAAAAATTATTACCTTTGCCGTCCGGAAACATACACCGGAAAATGAACACCATTATCCACACGGCATATCGGAGGCCCCAGACCAAAGGCGCTGGGACAGACATTAAAGCCGATATTGTTTTCTCCGGAGGAATAGTTTTTTTACAAGTTGAAGATTAAGGGAGCATTCATCATTGATTGTTCCCGTTTTTTTATATGGACATATCGGGCCCTGTCCAACTTCAAGCGATGAACCGGAATTCGGACTTGACGTCATACAGAAGCAACGGATCGGGCGCGGCCCAAAAAACATATTGATAACAGCATTTGTCGTATAGAAGCGTATGAGAGAAAAAGACGTAATAATAGCCTGCGACTTCCCTTCGGCGGCCCGGACTCTGGCCTTTCTGGAAAATTTCAGGAATCGGGACCGCAAACCGTTCCTGAAGATAGGGATGGAACTCTTCTATGCAGAAGGGGCGCCGCTGGTCAGGAGACTGAAAGAGGATGGGTACTCCATCTTTCTGGACCTCAAGCTCCACGACATACCGAACACGGTCCGCAGCGCGATGGCTGTCCTCGCCGGCATCGGCGTCGATATGGTCAATGTCCATGCCGCCGGCGGCAGCGCGATGATGAAAGCCGCCGCTGAAGGTCTCCGTTCCAATGCTCCGGCCGGTTCCTGCCCGAAACTGATAGCCGTCACCCAACTCACCTCCACCTCACAGGAGATGCTCCGCGACGAACTGCTGATAAACGAGCCTATGCCCGACACCATAATGTCCTACGCGGCCAATGCCGCGGCCTCCGGTCTCGACGGCGTGGTATGCTCCCCTCGGGAAGCCGCCGCAGTCCACAGACACTGCGGAGACCATTTCCTGACGGTAACCCCGGGAGTCAGGTTCGCAGACGGTGAACTCGGAGACCAGAAACGTGTGATGACACCGGCTCAGGCCAGAGAGGAAGGTTCCGACTACATAGTGGTAGGCCGTCCGATAACCGGGGCACAGAATCCGGCGGAAGCCTACGCCCGCTGTATTGAAGATTTTTTAAAATAAAGAAGATAATATGAATTTTGAAAGGCATGGCAGATTACCGGTTCACAGGACTGGCCGACAGCGGGCTAAAGCCCTGCTGTTCGGGCCGCAAGCATTTTGATGCTTGCTGTAAACACCCTCTCGACCACGGCTCCAGTGGAAGGGCCCGGTCCTGCGAACCGGTAATCTGCCATACCGATGACACAATAACAAAATAATGAAAGACAGTTCCATAAAAAAAGTCCTGGTGCTCGGTTCGGGAGCACTCAAAATCGGCCAGGCCGGTGAATTCGACTACAGCGGAGCCCAGGCTCTCAAGGCGATGAAAGACGACGGTATCTACACCGTCCTGATAAACCCCAACATCGCTACCGTCCAAACCTCGGAAGGAGTGGCCGACAAGGTATATTTCCTCCCGGTCACCCCACATTTCGTGAAGGAAGTGATAGAAAAGGAGAAGCCGGACTCCGTCCTCCTCTCCTTCGGCGGACAGACTGCGCTGAACTGCGGAGTGGAACTCTACCGGGAAGGCTTCTTCGAACAGCACGGAGTAAAGGTGCTGGGCACTCCCGTCCAGGTGATAATGGACACCGAAGACCGTGACCTCTTCGTCCAGAGACTTGACGAAGTCGATATCAAAACGATACGCTCCCATGCCGTCGAATCCCTCGAAGATGCCAGAAAAGCGGCGGAAGAGATAGGCTACCCCGTCATAATCCGCGCCGCATACGCCCTGGGAGGTCTCGGTTCCGGATTCTGTGACGATGAGGCCCAGCTGAACGAGACGGCGGCGAAAGCCTTCTCCTTCTCCCCTCAGGTACTGGTGGAGAAGTCTCTCAGAGGCTGGAAGGAGATAGAATTCGAGGTGGTGCGCGACGCCGCCGGAGTCTGCCTCCCCGTCTGCAATATGGAAAACTTCGACCCCCTGGGAATCCACACCGGAGAGAGCATAGTGGTCGCCCCCTGCCAGTCCCTCACGGAGCAGGAACTCTCATATCTGAGAGGAATCGCGATAAAGATGGTGAACCATCTCGGCATAGTCGGCGAATGCAACATGCAGTTCGCCTTCGCCCCCGACGGAAGCATGGACTACCGCGTGATAGAGGTGAACGCCCGCCTCTCCCGTTCCTCCGCACTGGCCTCCAAGGCCACCGGATACCCGCTCGCCACGATAGCGGCCAAGATTGCCGTAGGCTATGACCTGAAAGAGCTGAAGGACTTCTCGTCGGGAAGGACCCTCGAAGCCTTCGAGCCCGAACTCGACTATATCATCTGCAAGATACCCCGCTGGGACCTTGCCAAATTCAAGGGGGTTTCGAGGGAGATCGGAACCAGCATGAAGAGCGTAGGCGAGATAATGTCCATCGGCAAGACCTTCGAAGAAGCGATACAGAAGGGACTCAGGATGGTAGGTCAGGGAGCCGTCGGCTTCGTCTGCAACAAGCAGTATGACGCCGCCGACCTCGACCACGACCTCTCCCACCCCACCGACACCCGCATCTTCGCCATAGCGGCCGCCCTCCAGAACAGTTATACCGTGGACAGGCTCTA